>CAJMRD010000027.1 GCA_905215725.1 uncultured bacterium
CTTGGCGGCACAAAAGTCGACAAAACGCTTGTAGCCGGCGCACTTGACCATGCGCTCGGCAGTCTTGCGGGCGGCGGGGTCGATGTCTACGGCCACGATGCGCGCCTGGCGCTCGCGCGCTGCCGCCTCGCGCTCGCGCGCCTCGGCAAGCAGCTGCTCCCACAGGACAGCGTCGTGCAGCTGCCAGCCCTCAAAGCCCCAGCGCTCGCGTGCGGCGCCCGGGGCGCGGTCGGTCAGAATGTTCACGGCCTCCAGCAGCAGACCGCCGCCGGCGCACGAGGCATCGATCAGCGTGGGAAGGGCTTCGTTTTCGTAATCGTCGGCCGTCAGCTCGCGCTCGCATAGTGCGGTCCAGCCGACCTGCGCCAGCACCAGGGCGGCGTAGTCGGGGCGCAACACGTGTGCGCCCTCGCCGGCACGAGTCGCAGCGGGCGGCAGACGCTTGAACAGCGGGTCGCCCGAAAGGTCCAGGCTGATGCTCGCGCGGCGCTGACGCAGCGAAAGCAACAGGTGAACATCGGGGTCGGCGGCATCGACGTCGGCGCGACGGCCCGTGGTCTCGGCCAGACGGTCGCACAGCGCGTCTTTGGCGCGCAGGGCCGAGAAGCGCGTGTTGCGCAGCTGCTCGGTCACGCCGCGGGCGGTGATGGCGATGGTGGCGCCGGGGCGGATGATGGTCTCCCAGGCGATGTCGTAAACGCTATCGTACAGTTCATCGGCATCCTGCGCCTCAAAGCGCCCGAGTACCACGAACACACGGCTCGCCAGGCGCGACCACAGACAGGCGCGGTAGCCTTCTTCGAGCTCGCCCTCAAATGTAGCGCGGCCCTTCAGCCGGCGAACATGCGAAAGCCCGAGGCGTTTAAGCTCATCGGCGAGTGCGGACTCAAAGCCCTCGGGGCAGCTTGCGTAAAATTCCATGGGTGACCTCTCTGGTTGCGTCGCTCCATTATATGATGGATACTTCGTTTACTCTCGCCCCCGAAAGGAACCCATATGATTGATGCGTGCCCCGATTCCGCCGTGCTCTTTTTTGACGTGGACGGCACGCTGACGTCGTTCGATCCCGACAACATGACCGACAAGGACTTTTCGGCGGTTCACCCCTCGCAGGCGGTCGTCGAGGCGTTTCATCGTCTGCGCGACGCGGGACACCATGCATTTATCTGCACGGGTCGTCCCTTGTGGCTGATTGCCGATGGCCTGCGCGCGCTGAACCCGGCGGGTGTCGTTGCCATGGCGGGGGCGACGCTCGAGGTCGAGGGCCGCGTGGTGCATGAGGACTGCTTTGACGAGGACGTTATTGAGGAGCTTGCGCGCCGTATGGCCGCGGCAGGGATTGAGGCCTTTTTCGAGACCAACGTGGCTACTTTTGCCCTGGAACCCGCGGGTGTTGAGCAGTCGTCTCTGATCGGCACTTCTGTGGTGCACAGCACCGAGGAAATGCGCGTCGACGGCAGTCTGCGCGTGGGCAAGGTATGCCTCAGTGTGCCCAGTTTGGCTCGCGTGGCCAACGATGACGGCTTTATCGATCGCGAGTTTGAGCTGTGCAACACCGGTGGCCAGAATCGCGAGCTGAGCCCCAAGGGCATTGACAAGGGCGTGGGCGTGGCGCGAGCGCTGGAATACCTGGGTCGCACCGGCAACGCGCGCACCTTTGGCTTTGGCGATTCCGGCAACGATCTGGGTATGCTCGCCGCTGTCGAGACGGCCGTGGCCATGGGCAACGCTATGCCCGAGGTCAAGGCGCTCGCCGACTACGTGACTGATGATGTCGCACACGACGGCACCGTCACAGCGATGCAGCATTTCGGCCTCATCTAATGAATCCCACGTTCTGGCGTTTGCTCAAACTGCGACTCTTTGCTTTTGCATGCTCAATCGATTTATCAATCCAAACACTGAGGTGTTTATACCGTTCGCCGAGAAGATAAAAAACCGCAGCTCACGCCTTGATAAACGTAGGTAAAGTGTTTAGCAGTTTATCGGCCGTATGCTAGCGAAAGGAATCAGGCAGATGGCAATCAAGGTGTTCGCTGACGGTGCAAACCTCGAGGGCATGCTCGACATGTACGAGAACGGCAACGTTCAGGGTTTCACGACCAACCCGTCCCTTATGAAGAAGGGCGGCGTGACGGATTACCGCGCGTTTGCCAAGGAGGTCCTGGCCCACATCACCGATGTGTCCGTCTCGTTTGAGGTCTTTGCCGACGACGTCGAGACCATGGAGGTCGAGGCGCGCGAGATCGCTACCTGGGCCGAGAACGTCTACGTCAAGATTCCGTGCGTGACTACCAAGGGCGAGTCCACCGCCGAGCTGGTCCGCAAGCTTTCGGCCGACGGCATCAAGGTCAACGTCACTACCATCTTTACGCCTACGCAGGTCGATGAGATGGTCGAGGCCGTTGACACCGAGACGCCGTCCATTATCTCGCTCTTTGCCGGCCGTATCGCCGATACCGGCGTCGACCCCATTCCGTTTATGACGGAGTCGGTCAAGAAGGCCGCCGCCAAGCCCAACTGTGAGGTCCTGTGGGCGTCCACGCGCGAACTTATCAACATTTACCAGGCAGAAGCCTGCGGTTGCCAGATCATTACAGTGCCCAACAGCATCCTGGCCAAGCGCAAGAACATCGGTCGCGACCCGTACGAGGTCTCGCTCGACACCGTGCGCGGCTTTGCCAAGGATATCGCGGCGCTCGGTTTCCATATCCTGCCGTAAGCAAGGGTACCCCCCGCCTGCGCCGTGCAAAATTGAGAGTATTCAGCAAGGTAAAGGTCTTTATCAGTTAACCGAAGCATGGAACGGCCCCCGTTTTGGCTCTGACGACGCTAAAACGGGGGCCGTTTTTTGCTTTTTCATCTCTGAGGGGCATCCGGAACGGTGGAATTTGCAGAATACTCGCGATTTTGCACATCGCTACAGGGGGTACCTTTGCTTTGGCGGTTTACTTGCCCTGCACCATGGTGAGCGAGATCTTCTTGCGGTCGCAATCGACCTTTTCGACCCACACCTTGACCGTGTCACCGACGCGCACCACGTCGCTCGGGTGCTTGACAAAGCGGTTGGCCAGCTTGGAGATATGCACGAGGCCGTCCTGGTGCACTCCAACGTCGACGAAGGCGCCAAAGTCCACTACGTTGCGCACCGTCCCCTTGAGTTCCATGCCGGGTTCCAGGTCGTCGATGGAAAGCGCCGAGCGGCTAAAGACCACCTCGGGCGCGTCGTCGCGCGGGTCGCGGCCGGGCTTCTTGAGCTCGTTGACGATGTCGATGAGCGTAAGGGTGCCGCAGTCCAGGTCGCTTGCCAGCGCCGAGATGCTGCCCAGACGGCGCTCGATGTCGGGCACGCCGCCACGGCTGAGCTCGCTTGCCGCAACGCCGGCACGCTCCAGGACGGCCGTGGCCACCTCGTAGCTCTCGGGGTGGACGCTTGTCGCGTCGAGCGGGTTCTTGCCGCCGCTGATGCGCAAAAAGCCTGCAGCGTTGAGATATGCCTTGGGTCCCAGCTTGGGGACCTTCTTAAGCTGACGGCGATCGGTAAAGGCGCCGTTTTCCTCGCGGTAGGCCACGATGTTTTTGGCCACGCTCGGCGTGATGCCCGATACGTATCCCAGTAGGCTCGCGCTCGCGGTATTCACGTCGACGCCCACGCGGTTGACGACGTCCTCCACCACATGGCCCAGGGTGCGCGAAAGCTCGGCCTGGTCAAGGTCGTGCTGGTACTGGCCAACGCCGATGGACTGGGGCGGGATCTTGACGAGCTCTGCCAGCGGGTCCTGTAGACGGCGGCCCAGGCTCATGGCGCCACGCACGGTGACGTCCAGATCGGGATACTCCTGGCTGGCGAGCTCGGAGGCGGAGTACACCGATGCGCCGGCCTCGTTGACGATGGTGTATCGCAGCTCAGGCGCCTGCTCGGCGATGAACTCCGAGACGACTTCCTCGGTCTCGCGGCTGGCGGTGCCGTTGCCGATGACGATGGTGTTGACGCTGTCCTTTTTGACGAGGCGGGCGAGCTCGCGCTTGGTGCCGGCGACGTCGTGGCGCGGCTTGGTGGGGTAGACCACGCCGTGGTCGAGCAGCTTGCCGGTCTCGTCCATAACGGCGACCTTGCAGCCGGTGCGGTATCCCGGATCGAGCGCGAGCACGCGGGCACCGCGCACGGGGCGTGCCGAGAGCAGGCCCTCGAGATTCTTGGCAAAGACATTGATGGCCTCGGTCTGCGCGTGGACGGTGAGTTTGGCGCGGGCCTCGCGCTCCAGCGAGGGGGCCATGAGGCGCTTGTAGCCGCCGGCCGCGGCCTCGCGCAGCACGGGGGCGAAGGGGCTCTGTGGGTTCCTGACCACACGGCGCTCCAGCTGCCCGGGGCCACGGGCTGCCGAGGCGTGCCGTGGCGGCAGCGCCGTCGACGTTCACGCGCACGCGGAGCTTGCCCTCGCGCTCACCGCGGTCGATAGCCAGCACGCGGTGGTTGGGTATACGGCGCAGCGGCTCGTCAAAGTTGTAGTAGGGCTCGTAGGGGGTCTTCTCGGTGGGGTCGGTGGCCTCGACGACGATGTCGGCGGTGTTTTGCGTAAAGGCGCGCAGATCGGCGACGTTCTCCGGGTCCTCGGCCACCGTCTCGGCCACGATGTCGGCGGCGCCGGCGAGCGCCTTTTCGGGCGTGTCGAAGCCGGCCTCCTCATTGACGTATGCTGCGGCGGCGTCGAGCGCACTGCCCTTGGCCGAGGCCTGCATGATGATCATGTTGGCGAGCGGCTCCAGGCCGGCCTCGCGGGCCTTCTGCGCGCGAGTCATGCGCTTTTTGCGGTAGGGCTTGTAGAGGTCCTCGACACGCTGGAGCTGCGTGGCCTCGCGAATCTGCTGCTCGAGTTCGGGCGTGAGTTTGCCCTGGGCGTCGATGAGCAGGATGACGTCCTCTTTACGCTGCTCAAGATTGCGCAGGTAGGACAGGCGCTCGTCGAGCGCGCGCAGGGCGACGTCGTCCATACCGCCCGTTGCTTCCTTGCGGTAGCGCGAAATAAAGGGGATGGTGTTGCCCTCGTCGATGAGCTTGACGGCCGCCTCGATGTTGGCGGCCTTAAGGTTGAGCTCGCGGGCGAGCTGGGCGATAAGATCCATGGGACTCCTTGCGTTTAAGGTGCGTTTGCAGCACAGGGCTACCAAGGATACCACCCGTTTCAAAAGACTGTTTTGGGCCCTCGCCACGAAAACGACCTATCTACTACGTTTGAACCGTATGGGTCGACCATCCCCCGGTTTTCCGAGAATACGCAAACCGTCTACCTGCGGTTTTTATTTCGCGAAATTTGGCATGGTTAAGGGCGATCGGTTAAACGTAGTAGATAGGCGCGTTTCGTAGCGAACGGATCAAGCCGAGGTGCAAAATAGCCCCCGCCCCAGAAAAATCGTCGGCAAGGTAGCAAAATGCCCCGCGGACAGGAGGCTGCTCGCGGGGCAAAGAAGAGGGGCTTGTTGGTGGCGGACCGAAGGGTTCGGCATGGGGTTTCTGCCGCGGCCGCTCTTAAGGCATTACAGCTCGACGAGCTGGCCGGTCTCGGCGGCCTCCTTGATGGCGTTGAGAAGCGTGAGCGTCTTGACGTTATCGGCGGGGGTCACGACGGGCTCGACCTCGCGGCGGACAACCTTCACAAAGTGCTTGAGCTGCATCTTGTGCGGCAGTGCCGGGTCGACGGCCGGAATCTCCATCTGCAGCGGCTTGTGCCAGTTGGAGGCGCCGTCGTAGGAGAACTGGTGCAGGCGGGGCAGCGACAGGGCGCCCTTAGTGCCGCCGATAAAGTAGGCGTCGGCGTCGAAGGGGCGGTACTGCGGATCCTCGCGAGCGGTTGCCTCCCAGTTCCAAGGGCTGGCAGTGGCGTCGGAGATGGTCATGCTCGCGAGCGCGCCATCGGCAAAACGGACGTTGACCACGGCGGAGTCCTCGGTCTCAAAACCGCGGGCGGCGCTGGACTGCATACCTTGGACGGCAACGGGCTCGCCCAGCAGGTAGCGGAGCAGGTCGACGTCGTGCACCAGGTTGACTAGGATCGGGCCGGCGCCCTTCTTGCGGCGCCACTCGACATCGAAATACTCGTCATTCTTATAGATCATGTAGTGGAAGCTCGACACGGTGAGCTTGCCCAGCTCGCCGGACTCGATGATCTCCTTGGCCTTGTTGACGAAGGGGTTGTGGCGACGGTGCTGACCCACGAGCACGGGCACGCCGGCGGTCTCGGCCTCGGCGGCGAAGGTCTGGGCATCCTCGAGATCGTTGGAGATCGGCTTTTCGACCAGCGGCACGATGTTGCGCTTCACAGCCTCGCGAGCAACGCCTAGGTGTAGGTCGTTGGGGGTGGCGATAATGACGGCCTCGGGCTTGACCTCGTCCATCATCTGGGCGGGATCGGTATAAAACGGTACGCCGGCGGCCTCGGCCGTGGCGCGGGCGCCCTCAAAGGCGTCAGCGATGGCGACGAGCTCGGCCTCGGGCTCCTCGGTGACAAAGCGGATGTGGTTGCGGCCCATGGCGCCGGCGCCGATAACGGCAATGCGGACGGGGTTGAGCTCAGACATTTCGACTCCTTAATACTGGTGACCGGTGAATGCGACAAAGGGGCTGTTCCTTTGTCGCATCGGTAGAACTAGGCGGACTTCTTCTTGCTGTCGGAGACCATCATGTAGACGGTGAGCACGACGGCGATGGCGGCGATCACAATGGCGCCGTAGAAGGACTGCTGGTAGGCGGCGCTGCCGGCCTCGGCGTGATACAGCACGGCGGTGATGGGCTGGCTGATCCAGGTGGAAGCGGCGTAGCCCAAAAACATGATGCCGTAGTTGACGCCGATGTTGCTGGTGCCAAAGGCGCCGCCGGTGAGCGGCGGGTAGATGACGAGCAGGGCGCCAAAGCTAAAGCCGAGCAGGGCGAGCGCCACAAAGAACATGCTCTGCGTAAAGCTCATCGACATGATGACGAGGGCGACGATGGTGACGACAAGGCTGATGAGCAGCGACTTGTAGGCGCCGAGCTTGTCGATGATCTGGCCAAAGGACAGACGGCCGACCAGGTTGGCGCAGGTGTTGACGGAGACCACCACACCGCCGAGGGCGACGGCCGCGGCGCTCGTGGGGTCGGCGAAGAGCTGAACGGCGGCGATGGAGGCAACCTTGCCCACGAGCAGGGTGCCCGCGGTGGCGGCAAAGGCGAAGGTGACGATGAGGACCCAGAAGCGCGGGGTCTTGACCATCTCGCCCGGGGTGAGGTCGCCGAAGGTGCCAGCGTGCGCGCCGCCCTTGGGGGCCTCGAAGCCCTCGGGCAGCCAACCGGCCTCGGGGGCCTTCAGGAACAGGGCGGAGGCGGCGATCGTCACAAAGAAGATGACGCCGAGCGCCTTAAGGGCGCCAAAGATGCCCAGGCTCGGGATGAGCAGCGAGGCGAGCACCGGGGACAGCACGGCGGGGCCGGCGGTCGAAGCAGCGAGGGTGATGCCGGAGGCGAGACCCTTCTTGTCGATGAACCACTTTTGGCCGGTGGTGAGCGCGGGGTTGTAGCCCAGGCCGTTGCCGATGGCGGCGACGAGCGAGAACCACAGGTAGAACTGCCACGGCTCGGTGACGGTGCCGGACATGAACCAGCCCACGCCGTAGCACACGGCGGCGGCGATTACGACGTTGCGCGGGCCGATCTTATCGGAGATGCGGCCGGCGAAGATGCCCGTCACGGCCATGATGGTCTGAAAGACCGGGAAGGCCCAGGTAAGGGCACTGGACCACTCGGGGTAGACGGCGAGCAGGTTCTTGCTCACGACGGAATACAGCGCGATGGAGCTGATGAAGAACATGGTGACGCACGCGGCGGAAAGCACGACGGCGCGACCCTTGTTGGAGTTGGTGGAAGCCATTGGACTCTTTCTAATCGATACGGGGGAGGAGCGGGCGTGTCCGCGGGGCCTCCCTGTCAGGTTGGATTACTGGTCAGTCGGCTTGGCGACGCCGGACTCATCGGACCAGAGCTCGACACCCTTGTTCTTAAGGTAGTTGTCGGCATAGGCTCGGCGGCCGCCGGGCTTGGCGGTGAGGTCGCCCATCATGTTGGAGAAGCCGCCGTCGACCTTGATGGCGTCGCCGGTGGTAAAGTCCGAGCGCTTGGACGCCAGGAACATGACGGCGTTGGCGATATCGCTGACCTCGCCGATGCGGCGCGTGGCGATCAGACGGCTGCGGCTCTTTTCGACCTCGGGGTCGGCGTAGAAGTTGGCCGACATCGGGGTCTTGACGAAGCAGGGCTCGACGCAGTTGGAACGCACGCCGTAGGGGCCCCACTCGGCAGCGAGCATCTTGGACATCATGTTGACGCCGGCCTTGGTGGAGCTGTACACGCCCGAGAACGTCTCGGGGGAGTGGCTGGCGACGGTCGAGATGTGCACCAGGCGGCCCTGGCCGGCCTTGATCATCTCGCGACCAAAGCGCTGCGAGGTGATGAAGTAACCGGTGAGGTTGACGTTGAGCACCTGCTCCCAGTCGCTCAGCGGCAGGTCCTCCATGGCGGCGAAGCGCAGGATGCCGGCGGTGTTGACAAGGACGTCGACGCGGCCGAAGTCGGCGATGGTGGCATCGACGGCGGCCTGAACCTCGGCCTCGTCGGTGGCGTTCATCTTGTAGCCCTCGGCGTGGATGCCAAACTCGGCGGCGAGGTCGGCGGCTGCGGCCTTGACCTTCTCCTCGTCCAGGTCGAGCAGGACGACGTTGGCGCCGTTGCGGGCGAACTCGCGGCAAATCTCGACGCCCATACCGCCGAGTGCGCCAGTCACGGCGCAGACATCGCCCTCGAGCTTAAGCCAATTGCTCATAGGAACTTCCCTTCTTGTGCCTCCCGGTGGGTCGCTCCCATTAACCGACCCACGTGGTTTTCGCTGGTTATCGTATGCTTTGCATTTGCGCAGGTGAATTGCATATTTGTTAGAATGGCGTTAACCGTAGGTTTACACCGTGCGATGCAGTTTTTTCTCAATTAAGCGCGTGACCTGCGAAAACAACCCCCTGTGGCATCATGTGGCCACAGGCGCGAAAACGGGAGATTGACGTGTACGATCGACGACTTGAGGCCATATCGGCCGCCGCGGAACTGGGAAGCTTCTCGCGTGCGGCGGCAAAATTGCGCGTGTCGACCCCGGCGCTCGTCAAGCAGGTGTCGGGCTTCGAGGCCGAGTTCGGCATCACGCTGTTCGAGCGCTCGCATTCTGGTGTTAAGGTGACGCCGGCAGGTGCTCTGCTGGTGGACGATGCACGTTCGATCATGCGGCAGTTCGAGGACGCGCTACGCCGTGCCCGACGCGCGGCAGGCGATGGCGATGCCGTGCGTCTGGGTGTGTCGATGATGTGCCCGGGGCGCCAGACGCTTTCGATGTGGACGGGCGTGCACGAGCTGGAGCCATCGCTGCGATTTGAGATCGTGCCGGTAAGCGACCTCTATGACGAGCGCGAGACCGTCATGCGCAGCTTGGGCCGCGAGGTCGATGTGGTGCAGTCGAGTTTTTCTACCCCGCGCTGGGGCGACGCCTGCCAAAAGCTTCGCATTGTCAACGTGCCGTTTTATATCGACCTGCCGCGCACGAGTCCGCTTGCGCGCAAGACGCGCATCACGGTTGCCGACTTGGAGGGCATGCGCCTGCGCGTGCTCCGTCACGGCAACGACGCTATGGACAGTCTGCGTATCGATCTGTTGGCCGACGGCGGCGTAGACGTGATCGACGTGGACAGCTTTGACTTTGCGCTCTTTAACGAGGCAGAGGAAAAGGGTGACGCGGTGCTCACCTGCGGCGCATGGTCGGGGGTGCACCCGGCCTTTGTGGGCGTGCCGTTCCTGTGCGGGCGAGAGGTGCCGGTCTTTTTGCACTATCCGCTCGAGCCCACCCTCCAAGTACAAAAATTCGTCAACGCCATGGCCCAACTCCTCAAGTAGCCAAAAGAGTCCCGTCCCAAATTAGCTACCCTTTGCTACGGGTTTAGCGGTCCTCGCGTTGCGGCCCGGCTGCCTCGGCTGTCTTTACGCGGTTCTTATCGACGTACATGTTCTTGTCGGCCTGGGAAAAGAGTTCGCGCATGGTAGGCGGCTCGTCAAAATCGCTGGAAAGCGCATAGCCCACCGCGTAGCTGATGGGCATATCGGGGTGGACTTCGGAATACTCGTTCACGTTCGCGCGAATCCGAGTGAGACAAGATTCCACAGCGGCTCGGTCGGCATCCCGCAGCACCGCGATAAACTCATCGCCGCCGTCGCGACCCACAAAGCACGTCTCCGACGCCACACTTCCCAGTTGTTGGGCAAAAGAGCGAATGTATTCATCGCCCTTCTCATGGCCGAAGTTGTTATTGACCATATGCAGATTGTTAAGGTCGAAGACGCACACCGCAACGGGCTCCTCCGCGGAGACAGGCTGCTCCTGCCCCAAGATCTCCTCGCACTTGTTCTTGTTGGGCAGCCCCGTGGCTTCGTCGAGATAGACTTTGCTCTGCAGTTCGCGATTGAGCGCGGCGGTGCGCACCGCGCGAACGAGTTCGACCGCAAAGGTCGCCACCAAGCCCACGATGTCGATGATCACCAAGCCCTCGAGATAGTTGAGCGCCGACGCCTTCTCCTGAGAGTAGTCCTCTGCGAGTCGCGTAGCATCGTCGCAAATGCCAAAGAATTCCTCGCTCATGGAGATGATGTCGGTGTTCTCGTAGCCGACTTCGCGCACACGGATGATCTCGGTGCAAAGCTCATCAAAATAATTTGCAAGCTCGGTCATTTTTGCCTGATACTCATCGTCGTCGAGACGGACGAGGTTGAGGTCGTCACTTCCGTAACGCAAACCGTTGATGTATGAATCCACGGCTTTGAGCAGGTCATCTTGAGGCTGGCCCGCATCCTCGAGCTTAACGATTCGCTGCGTGGTACCGCGCACCAGACCGGCGTAGTTGACCACACGCGCCGTGCCCTGGATATCGGAGACGAGCAGCATAACATTGATGAAGAAGAAGATGAGAACTGCCGTGAGCACCATCATGAGCAGGCGCACCGCCTGGCCGGCCTTCTTGGCGACAGAAGTATTCACAAGTTCACTTCCCTAAATGACAAAAGAACAGGTAGCACGCAGTGTGCTGAAATTCATGGGTGGTTAACTCTACCATATGGGCCAGCAGCCTCAAACTGCAGCAGACGCTCGTCCAAATTGGCGTGACGCTTGCCTTGTTGTTCTTGATCTGGCCGCGCTATCGGACATGCTTCTGGTCTTGGATCACCATGGGAAAGCTCATCCCGTTTTGTGCGTCTAGAGTGGGATGCGGCTTCCCAAAGGTGCCGTTAGGGGAAATCACATCCCGGTTTACCCCCTTGAAATGGGATGCCGTTTCCCGGAGGGGGTCCAGCGGGAAACGGCATCCCATTTTGGACCCGAAAAGTGGGATACGGTTTCCGGCCGGCATGAAAAAGCCTCCGCAGCTCGTGTGGCTGCGGAGGCTTTATTCGTTGCGGCGCATTGTGTTTGGGTCGCTGAGATGAGTCGATTTGCCCCGAAAGAGGAGGGCATTGACCTTAGGGTCATGCCCGACGAATGAGCGGCAAATCGGCCATCTCGGCGAGCCGAACTACTCCAGCTCAAACGCTCCGGTATAGAGCTGGTAGTAATACCCGCGCTTGGCAATCAGCTCGTCGTGGTTGCCGCGCTCGATGATGCGGCCGTGATCCAGACAGATGATCGCGTCGGAGTTGCGCACGGTGGACAGGCGGTGCGCGATGACAAACGTCGTGCGGCCTTCCATGAGCTTGTCCATGCCGGCTTGCACGATGGCCTCGGTGCGGGTGTCAATGGAGCTCGTGGCCTCGTCCAGAATCATTGCCGGCGGATCGGCGACGGCGGCACGCGCAATCGAGATCAGCTGGCGCTGGCCCTGCGACAGCTGTGCGCCGTTGCCGGTGAGCATCGTGTCGTAGCCGTCGGGTAGGCGGGTGATAAAGTCGTCCGCGCCTGCGAGCTTGGCCGCCGCGATGCACTCCTCGTCGGTAGCGTCCAGGTTGCCGTAGCGGATGTTATCCATCACGGTGCCGGTGAACAGGTTCACGTCCTGTAGCACGACGCCCAGCGAGCGGCGCAGATCGGCCTTGCGGATCTTGTTGACGTTGATGCCGTCGTAGCGGATCTTGCCGTCGGCGATGTCATAGAAGCGGTTGATGAGGTTGGTGATGGTCGTCTTGCCGGCACCGGTGGCGCCGACAAACGCGACCTTCTGACCCGGCTTGGCAAACACGGACACGCCGTGCAGCACCTCGTGGTCGGGCGTGTAGCCAAAGTCGACGTTGTCCATGACCAGGTCGCCACGCAGCGGCACGTATTCGATCTCGCCGGTCGCGCGGTGCGGATGTTTCCACGCCCACATGCCGGTGTGGTGGTCGGCCTCCTCGAGCTGCCAGGTGTCGGGGTTCACCTGCGCGTTGACGAGCGTCACGTAGCCCTCGTCGGCCTCGGGCTTCTCGTCAATGAGCTCAAAGATGCGGTCGGCACCGGCGAGGCCCATGACCACGGCGTTGATCTGCTGCGAGATCTGGCCAATCTGTCCGCAGAACTGCTTTGTCATGTTGAGGAACGGCACCACGACGGCGATGGACAGCGCCATGCCCGAGATGCTCAGGTTGGGCACGCCCAGCGCCAGGAAAATGCCGCCTGCCAGTGCGACCAGCACGTAGAGCAGGTTTCCCAGGTTCATAAGGATGGGCATGAGGATGTTGGCGTACATGTTGGCCTTCTGCGAGACCTCGAAGAGCTTTTCGTTGCGCTCGTCAAAATCGGCCTCGGCGGCAGACTCGTGGCAGAATGCCTTGACGACCTTCTGGCCGTTCATGACTTCCTCGATATGGCCCTCGACAACGCCGAGCTCGGTCTGCTGCGCAATAAAGAAGCGCGCGGAGTTGGAGCCGAGCAGCTTGGTCATAAAGGTCATAAAGGCGACGCCTGCCACAATGACCAGGCACATCCAAACACTGTAGTACAGCATGATAAAGAACACCGTGACGATGACGATGGTCGTCATGAGCAGGTTGGGCAGCGACTGGCTGATCATCTGGCGCAGCGTGTCGATGTCGTTGGTGTAGTGGCTCATGATGTCGCCGCGCTGGTGCGTGTCGAAGTAGCGAATCGGCAGGTCCTGCATGCGGTTGAACATCTTCTCGCGCAGCTTCTCGAGCGAGCCCTGCGTGACGATGGCCATGGCGCGGTTCCAGAACAGCGAGGACAGGATGCCGACGCCGTAGATGCAGGCGAGGGTGGTCACGAGCTGTGCGATCTTGGGCTGTGCAGCTTCCCAATCGCCCGACTGCCACGATTCGCTAATAATCTGCAGGGCGCTCTGAAGGAAGGTCGCGCCGATGGAGTTGATGATGGCGCAGAGCACCACGCCGGCGGCAACGAGGGGCAAAAGCACGGGATAGAAGCCAAAGAGCGTCTTGATGAGGCGCGGCAGGGTGCCGCCCTTGCGGTTGAGCGCGCGCTCGGCGGTCGTTGCCTTACTCATGTGCCTCGCCTCCTTCCTGGGTCTGAGCTTGCGTTGCGGTCGTGTCGGTGTTGTCTGCCGCCGTGGTCGTATCGCCGGAAACGTCGCCGGCGTCCTCGCCCTCGGCAGACATCTTGTTTTGCGAGGTAAAGGTCTCGCGGTAGATCTCGCTCGTCTGGAGCAGCTCGTCATGGTTGCCGATCTGCGCGATGCGGCCGCCCTCCATGACGATGATGCGATCGGCATCCTGCACCGAGCTGATGCGCTGGGCAATGATGAGCTTGGTCGTGTTGGGCAGGTAGCTTGCCAGTCCTGCGCGAATCTTGGCGTCGGTCTTGGTGTCGACGGCGCTGGTGGAGTCGTCAAGAATCAAGATCCTGGGGCGACGCAGCAGAGCGCGGGCGATGCACAGGCGCTGCTTCTGACCGCCAGAGACGTTGGAACCGCCCTGCTCAATCCAGGTGTCGTAGCCCTTGGGGAAGCCGTCGACAAACTCGTCGGCGCAGGCCAGGTGCGCGGCCTCGCGTACCTCCTCGTCGGTGGCGTTCGGATCGCCCCAGCGCAGGTTCTCGGCGATCGTGCCGCTAAACAGCACGTTTTTCTGCAGCACCATGGCGACCTGGTGGCGCAGCGCGTCCAGGTCGTAATCGCGCACGTCCACGCCGCCTACGCGCACGGTGCCCTCGGTGGCGTCATATAGGCGGGCGATGAGGTTTACCAACGTGGACTTGGCCGAACCGGTGCCGCCGATGATGCCGATCGTCTCGCCGCTCTTAATGTGCAGGTCGATGTCGTCGAGCGCCTGGCGCTTCGCATGCTCGGAATACTTAAAGCTCACGTGGTCGAAGTCGATGGAGCCGTCGGCCACCTCGTGCACGGGCTCGGCGGGATCGGCGATCGTGGGCTCGGCGGCCAGCACCTCGGTAATACGGTGCGCCGATTCGTCGGCCATGGTCACCATGACAAAAATCATCGACAGCTGCATCAGGCTCATCAGAATCTGGAAGCCGTAGGTAAAGGTCGAGGACAGCTGGCCCACGTCGAACAACGTGCCTTGGCTCGTGATGATGAGCTTGGAGCCCAAGTAGATGATGACGACGAACGCGCCGTTGACGCAGATGTTCATCATGGGGTTGTTAAAGGCAAGCAGCTTCTCGGCGCGGGTGAAGTCCATCTGGACGTCGCGCGCAGCGGTCGCGAACTTTTCCTTCTCGTAGTCCTGGCGCACATAGCTCTTGACCACGCGCATGCCGGTGACGTTTTCCTCGACGGATTCGTTAAGGGCGTCGTACTTGTGGAATACGCGCGAGAAGATGGGGCGCACCTTGTAGATGATAAAGAACAGGCCAAAGCCCAGCAGTGGAATCATGGCCAGGTAGACAAACGAGACGCTGCCGCCCATGGCGTAAGCCATGACGAAGGCGAAGACCAGCACCAGTGGCGACCGCACGGCGATGCGGATGAGCATCATAAAGGCCTGCTGCACGTTGTTGATATCGGTGGTCAGGCGCGTGACGAGCGAGGAGCTCGAGAACTCATCGATGTTGGCAAAGCTGAACGTCTGGATCTTGTAGAACAGGTCGTGACGCAGGTTCTTAGCGAAGCCGCAACTCGCATGGCTGCAGGTGACGCCGGCAGCGGCGCCAAAAGCAAGCGACGTCAGCGCGATGAGCACCAAAAAGCCCGCGGTGGGAAGCATCTCGGCCACGGTGGCACCGTCTTTGATGGCGTCGATCAGGTTGGCGGTGATAAACGGGATCAGCATCTCGCAGAGTACCTCGCCAAGCACCAAAAGCGGCGTGGCGATCGTGACCTTCTTGTAATCGCGGATGCTGCCCATAAGGGTTTTAATCATCCAATCCCTCCCAGGTTTCGCGGATTTTATCGAGCATATCGGCGAGGTTCTTACGCTCATCGGGCGTGAGTGCACTAAATGCCTGCTCCCTAAAATGGATGCGGGCTGCCTGATCGATGCGGGCCTTTTTCCAGCCGATCTCGGTCAGGTGGATGGTGAGCTGTCGCCGATCCTTGGGATTGCGGCTGCGCTCGATAAGACCGTTGACCTCGAGTTTGGATAGGATTTCGGAAAGCGATCCCGGCTTAAGGTCAAAGTGCATGCCGAGCTCTTGCTGCGACATCTCGCCGCCGGGCTGTTTGGCGAGCAGGCAGATGATGGGTGCCTTGCCGGACACACCTCCACCGTGAAAGTGCAAGTGATGGCCGCAAAAGCCAAGGTTATTGAGGATGTGCTTGGCTAGCCGGTCGTCTTCGTTGAACGCCTCGGGTGCGTCTGCCGGCTCCGCCGGGTCGCCGCCGGGTTCGTGCGGGCGAAGGGTGATGGTTTCATCGCACATGGATTCGTGCTGCTCCTTTCTTTAGTTAGGTAGTGGGACTGTTTCGTACCTAACTAATTTAGGAGCGCAAGAAATAATTGTCAAGGTACCAAAGTAATTAGTTGCGGCGTTTTCCCAAACGCCGCAACCGGCCGACGCTGCATTTTCGAAACCTTTCGGCAACAATGCGCTCTTCGTGGTGCTGGCGCTCGCCGGCAATCCTCCCTGCGCTACACTTAGTCGCACTGTGGCGCCGCCGCGCCATGCCCGACCCAAGGGGGACTCTCATGAAGAACACTCAGCTGCTGCTGATCAACGATATGTGCGGCTACGGCAAGGTCGCGCTTTCCGCCATGCTACCGGTGCTGTCGCATATGGGCTACCGTATTCACAACCTGCCGACGGCCCTCGTGTCCGATACGCTCAACTATCCCAAGTTCTACATCCACGACACCACCGAGTACGTGCGCCAGAGCCTCGCCATCTGGGAGGAGCTCGGCTTTGAGTTCGACGCCATCTCCACCGGCTTTATCGTGACCGAGGAAGAGACGCGCATCATTTCGGACTTCTGCCACCGTCGCGCGCAAAAGGGCACGAAGGTGTTCGTCGACCCCATCATGGGCGACAACGGCAAGCTCTACGCCGGCGTGCCCGAGTCCACGATTGGCCTCATGCGCAGCCTGCTCGAGTGCGCCGACTATGCGGTGCCAAACTACACCGAGGCGTGCCTGCTCACCGATACGCCCATTGCCGAGCAAATCACGCCCGATGAGGGCCGCACTCTTGTGGATGCCGTGCGTGCCCTGGGCGCCAAGTCGGTGGTCATTACGAGCGCTGTGGTCGACGGTGCGAATGTCGTCATCGGTTACGACCATGTGGCGGGGGAGTACTTCACGATTCCCTTCGACCTGATCCCGGTCTATTTCCCGGGCACGGGCGACACGTTCTCGGCGGTGCTCGTCGGCCGCGTTATGGCAGGTTGGAGTCTGCAGCGCGCGACGTCCGATGCCATGCGCGTGGTGGCCGAGCTTATCGAGCGCAATGCCGACCAGGAGGACAAGTCCGCCGGCCTTCCCATCGAGGCCTGCCTGGATGTGATTGACCATGAGTAATGCTGGCGAGGGTGGCGCCAAGCCTGCGGGCGGGGGCAAGCCGCTCGGCGCTCCGCGCGGCAAGCGTCCGCGTATCCGCGTGAGCTGCGTGGACCAGCTGGGTGCGTGCCGCTGCCACCATGGCCACAAGCCGGGCGACGTCTTCGACTTCGACCGCGACCGCGGCAAGATGTGTGCCATGGCCTGCCATGTGGGCTTTCCCTATATCGATATCCTGCGTTACGGCGGCACCGTGCCCGGCAACGAGCCCGGCACGGCAAAGTTCTGCTGTCCCGAGGTCGATACGCTGAACGTCTGGCTTGCCGAGATCGTCGACGAGTAGTCGAGCGCAATGTGACAAAGGGACAGTTCTTTTGTCACATTCGCCGGTGGTGCCCCTTCTATTATGCTTGTAATCTCAAATCTCTGCATTTCATCCGATTTTAGGTTCTAAAAATCCTGCATTTCATCGATAATCAAGCGTATAAAACTTTGCATTTAATTTGATGACACTGAGGGGAGAGCCTGTGCTGCGCAGGAAAATAACGGTAGAGCTGGAGCGTTGGCTGAAGTCTGCCGAGCAAAAGGCCTTATTCATTACGGGTTCTCGCCAGATTGGCAAAAGCTATTCGATTCGCGCATTTGGCAAAGCCAACCATGCAACCTACATCGAGCTTAACCTCATGGAAAATCGCCAGGCAAAAGATGCTCTTCTCGAGGCGCGGGATGCCGATGATTTCATCAGCAGGGTGACGCTTCTTTCGGGAAAGTCGATTGCACCAGGCAAAACGCTCGTGTTTATCGATGAGGTCCAAGAGGCCCCCGACATCATGACGATGGCAAAGTTCCTTGTTGAGGACGGGAGGTGCCGCTGGGCGTTTTCGGGGTCAATGCTCGGGACCCAGTTCAAGGGCGTCAGGTCCTATCCCGTGGGGTATGTCCACGAGCTTAGGATGTTCCCGCTCGATTTTGAGGAGTTTTGCTGGGCAACCGGAGTGAGCGAGGGAGCTCGCCAAACGATACGCGACGCGTGTATCAGCGAGAGGCCCATTCCTGATTACATTCATGACGCGATGATGGCAAACTTCAGGACCTATACCGTTGTCGGCGGAATGCCGGAGGTCGTGCAGCGTTTCCTTGACACGCGGGGCGACCTTGCCTCTGTTCGTCAGCTACAGTCAGAGCTCAACGAACAGTACCGGCGGGATATCTCCAAGTATGCAAGCGGGCGAGCCCTGCAGGTGCAGAGCATCTACGATCAGCTCCCCATTATGCTTGAGGGCGAAAACAAGCGTTTCGTGCTCAATTCCATTGACCCCAAGGCGCATTATGAGAAGTACCAGCGAGATTTTGTCTGGCTTGTCGATGCCGGCGTTGCTCTCAAAGCCGATATCGTAACCGAGCCAAAGTCGCCCCTGCTCAAGACGGCACGGCCATCGCAGTTCAAGCTATACCAATCGGATACGGGCATGTTGATGGCGCGCTACCCCGTTGGAGTCGCCCAAGCGGCGTATCTTGATAGCAAGGAGCCCAATCTGGGCGGCATTTACGAAAACGTGGTGGCCCAGCAGCTGGCTGCCCAAAATCGCCAGCTTTACTACTATCAGACAAAAAAGCGCGGTGAAGTGGACTTTGTGGTCGACGGACCGGATGGGACGGCTGTTCCGATCGAGGTTAAATCGGGCTCCTATTACCACGCGCACGCTGCGCTCGGTCATGTGCTTGATACGGCTGAATATGGCGTAAGGCTCGGGATTGTTTTCTCGAGAGGCAACGTTGAGCGCAACGGAGCGGTTCTCTATTTGCCGCTATATGCGACCTGGGTCCTTTCGGATGTTCTGGGCGACTCCTGTGCCGAGGGGATAAAGCTGGAGGTCAAGCCGGTCTAGGGACAGTCCCTTTGTCACATTCATGAGTGTGGATTTTCTCCCACCGAGATAACGAGCGTGGATTTTCTCCCGTTTAGAGCGCCGTTTCGCGCTCAAAGTGGGAGATTGTCCACGCTCGTTTTATGCCGATGTCGTGGCCCGTGTGCCCGCGCCGCCCGAGCGCCTACAGCTGCTCGAGCATAGCGGTGCAACCGGCGAGTACATCGCGGTAGGTGGCGTCGAAATTGCCGGTGTACCAGGGGTCGGCCACGTCGCCAGGGCGATCGGTCCAATCGAGCAGGCGCGAGATCTTGCCATCGGGGTCCTTCCCAAAAATTCGGTACAGGCCGCGGGCGTTCTCGTCGTCCATATAGACAATGTGGTCCCAGTCGCCATACTCCGCGCGACGCACCTGACGTGCACGATGTGCGACGACGGGAATCCCGACCTCGCGCAGCTTGGCAACGGTACCGTGGTGTGGCGGGTTGCCGATCTCCTCGGTCGAGGTCGCAGCGGAGTCAATGACAAACTCGCCCGCGCGCCCGGCGCGCCGCACCAGCTCGGTAAACACGGACTCAGCCATCGTCGAGCGACAGATATTTCCATAGCAGATAAAAAGAATGCGTTGCATGAGCGGCTTCCTTTCTAGGCGGTCGCGCAGGGCTTACAGACTGCTCTTGAGGCAGTTTGCTCCAATAAAGCCCGCTGCGTACAAGGGGAGGTGGCGCAGCTCGCGCCCGTCATCGGTTTCGCTGCGGGAAAAATTGTTCTCGGACAAAATGTAGGCATATGGCGATCGGGCTTTGTCCATAAACGACCCGAGGGTTCTCGCGCGCACGTTACGTGCGGACTTTACTTCGACGGGCACAATTTCCATACGGTCGGTCTGAAGTAAAAAATCGAGCTCGCCGGTCGTCTTCCAAGACGACGGCGGCACCCAGTAATACGTCTGCAAGCTATTGCCCGAAAATGCTTGCATGACCGAGTTTTCCGCCAGGGCGCCTCGGAAGTCGGAAGATAGCGCTATGGCGGAATCCTCTTTGAGGTCGAGCCAGAGCCGCGGGTTGATGCCGAGTTTGTAGAACATGAGGCCGGTATCGAGAAGATAGACCTTAAAGAAACTTCCATCTTCGTCGTCGAAGGGAACGAGGGGAGGCTCGATGCCTTCGGTCAGGTTGTTGACCGATATGATGCCGGCGCCTTCGAGCCAGTCGAGCGGCTCGATAAGCTTGGCGCGACGGCCTCCGCGTTCGACCTCGGAGTACTTGAATTTTTTTGTGGACGATCTCAGCAGCTGGGACGGAATGGAGCGCCAGACCTTGCGCGCCGCCACGCCGCTGATCCCGTTTTCGGGGTCGGTCATATCGGCGGTATAGGTCTCGTCGATTTCGCGCTGCTCGACGCGCGCATCCTCGATGGATAACGTCTTGCGATATGCGTTGACGGCGGCGGGCATGCCGCCCACGATCTGGTATCGATGAAACAGGCTGAGCGCGGCTTGGTGCGCGGCGTAGGTCTCGAGCGTGCCGGCGTGGGTACGAATGGCATTGGCCATCTGCTCCTCGTCGAGCGCCCAGAGAAACTCCTCGAACGACATAGGATGCATGGTCTCTTGACGAACGCCGCTGGGAAAAGGCAACTTGCGCTTGCGCGTGGCGACGCCGAGCTGACTGCCGGTCGCGCATATGCGCCAGCCCGAACCCGAAAAAAAGCGAAGCGAGTTGAGCGCCCGTTCGCAGAGCTGCACCTCGTCAAACAGGATGAAGGCGGTTTCTTTGCGAATGGGGGTGCGTTTATAGTCTGAGATTCGCGCCACGATGGCGTCAACGTCGTCGGTGGGACAGCCGAACAGCGGAGCGATCAGCTCAAGATCGGTCTGAAAGTCGAGTTTGACAAACGCATCGCCGGCGATTCGTCTGCCGATTTCCTCGGCAACGTACGTTTTGCCTACGCGTCGCGCACCACGGATGAGGAGGGGGCGCGACGCGTCCTTTGTCGCCCATGATTCGATAACGGATTCGATTGATCTGCGCATGGGGCCGCCTTTCCAATTTCGTGTACTTCAGATACATAGTTTAGTACGATTTAATGTACTTGGAATACACGAAATAGTAAAAAAGTGTGTATCTGAAGTACACGAAATTGCACTGCTGGAGCTTGCAGGCGGATAAACACTACTCGCATGGGACGGTTTTCACCGGTTGCTCGCCACCTTGGGCTATGTTCGCCCCTATGCCTGCATCCGGGGCTATGCTGATTGACGACGGCGCTCCCAGCGAGCCAACTTAATCGTCACCAGCGTAAGCACCCAGGCCACAAGCGAGAACGCGGCACCCACTGCGCCTACATATGCAATGCCAACGCTGCTTACCACGGCGCCGCCCACTGCGGTGCCAAACGAGATGCCGACGTTAAACGCCATGGGCTCAACCGAACTTGCGAGTACCATCGACTTGGGATGGCGGCTGCGTGCCACGTCCATAAAGTGCGTGATGCACGACACCGAGAACAGGTACATGAGCAGCGCCAGGCTAAAGACAAAGACCAGCGCGAGCGGCATGGTGCCGCCCACAGCAAACAGTCCGAGTAACGCTGCAGCCTGCAGCACAAACGTCACGAGTAGCGCCTTCATGCCAAAGCGCGCATCGATCCATCCGCCCAGGATGTTCGAGATCAGGCAGAACACGCCGTAGGCCATGAGCGTGGTACTGGCTTCGACCGTGCCCATGCCCAGCACCTGCTCAAGATAAGGCGTCACGTAGCCATAGAAAACGTAGACCGACCCCACGCCAAACAAAAAGATAAGCATGCCGGTGATGATGCTCGGCTCGCGTAGCAGACCCGCCTGCTCGCGAAAAGTGGCGGGCTCGTCGGTTTGCCCAGCGCGCGGCATAAACGCCACGAGCGCTCCGCAGATCAGAACGGCAAAGGCCAGCGTGCCGTACATGGCCACGTGCCAATCGAGCGTGTCGGCCACAAACTTGCCGATCGAAGTGACAAAGACCATTGCCACGGAAAACGCACCATATACCACCGAGATGGCAAGCGAAGTTTGCTGCGGAGACAGAAGCTCGGGGATGTACGTCACGCCCACGGCGAGCAGCGCACCCGAGACGGAGCCCAGGACAATACGCGAGATAAACAGCACTTGAAAGTTGGGCGCCAGCGCCATAACCAAATTGCCGAGCACAAAGACGATGCTGTAGCACACGAGCAGCTGGTAGCGGCGAAAACGCCCCGTGCTGAGCGCAAGCACTGGCGTCGCGATGGCGTAGACAAGCGCAAACACGCTAATAAGTTGGCCTGCGGTGGCAAGCGATACGCCGAGTTCCGTTGCCAAGTCGCTTTCGATGCCGATGACCACGAACTCGGAGCAGCCGAGCGAGAATCCCAACAGCACGAGCAGCGCCAGGCAGAGCTTGGTGCGCGCAGGGGAGAGCGCGGCGGCGGTTGACTTACTTTTAGGCGTGGTTGCGGCGGTCAAGGTTGTCACTCCAATGTCGCATGAATAAGCGAGATTCAATCCCTGCAACTCTAGCAGAATGTGACAAAGGGACAGTCTCTTTGTCACATTGCGCTGCCGGCCGGTCGCCCAAACCGTCACAACATTCGGCGAAAATCTCGAAATCGAGGAAAAGCGTCGAATGTTGTGACGGTTTTCGTGTCCGGCGCGGGTGAGCTTCGGTGCCGTCTGGGGGTATAAGACTAGCGAGTGTTTATTTGCGAGGCCTAAGGGGCGCCCCGTATGGATATCGATAACTTTGAATGGTGGTATAGCGAGGGCGAGGCTCCGGACGAGGAGTGGGACGAGCCCGCGTCGCGTGACGTGTCGAGCGATGAGGACGAGACCGGCAACGATGCCGCTGTCGAGCCTGATGCCGCCTCCGATGCCGCCGAGCCCCTGACCTTTGAGCAGGCTTGGGCCCAAGCCGAGGCCGATGAGGCTAAGGCCGATGCCACGGCCACACTCGGTGAGCCGGCGGACATGTCCATCTCGCCGGCCAAGACCCCGCAGCCGCGCCATAACATCGACCCCGACAGCACGGCATCCTTCAGTATTCTCGACGTGCCCTCGCAGGGTGCTCAGGCGCCCGCGCCCACACGTCGTCCCAATCTGTCTCGCGAGGAAGATGCAGGACGTCGCTCTCCGCTCGGCCCCATCCTTATCGCCTTCATGGCCGGCGTTATCGCATGCTCGGTAATTGGAAACGTCTGGAGCCATGTTGAACAACAGCGAAAAGACGCCGCCAAGGTCGAGATGTCTATCGAGCAATCGCTCGGCCGCACGCGCTCGGTACATGTGTCGGTCGAGGTCAAGGACGGCGCGACGTGGGACACCGCGCGCGGCGACAGCCAAATGCTCATCCACATCGTGGGGCGCACGCTCAAAGGGCAGACGATTGACGAGTATCAATACGTCAATTCCGCTGGTGACGGCATCGAACTTAAGCCCGGCGACTACGAGCTCACCGTCGATGAACCGCCCGTCGCCACCGACGGCACGCGCTTCCGTGCCTCAAAGCGCATGGTCCCCGTGAGCTTTAACTCACAGGCGCCCGACACGGTCGACACCACACCGCAGGGCGGGTTCGACCTTTACGTGGATACCCAGTAGGTGCTCGCCGCTCATTCCGCTATGACTACTCAATAATCGCCTGCTGTCCCGTCCCGCCGCCAAGAGTGGGACAATAGCCCTCGACACTATTGTTTATTTTTGGAGGAAGTAGCATGTCTACCGTCACTACCATCAAGCGCGGCGGCCTCACCGCGGCCATTCGCGTCTTACAGGCAGGGTATTCCTGTCTGGTACTGGAAAAACACAACCTGCCCGGCGGCTTTGCCACCAGCTTCCGGCGGGGGCGCTTTGAATTCGAAGCCAGTTTGCATGAACTCAATGACTTCGGTTCCCCTGAGGAACCGGGGGATATCCGCACCCTGTTCCGGCAATTAGGGGTGGAAGATAAAATCGACTGGATTCGCATTCCCGAAGCGTATCATCTGATTACCACCGATAAAAAATACGATTGTGTCATGCCCTTCGGCGTGCAGGCGTTTACCGATAAAATGGAGGAACTGGTGCCCGGTTCCCGTCCGTCGGTGACGGCGTTTTTTGAACTGTGCGATGAAGTGCGCGCCGCTCAGACGTATTCCATGAAGGTGAACGGCCACACCGATTCGGAGTATATGAAAAAGCATTTCCCCAACTTCCTGCGGGCGGGCAGCTATTCGGTAAACGAAGTGCTGGCAGCGTTGAAAATGCCCCAAAAAGCCCAGGATATTCTGGGGGCTTACTGGTGTTACCTGGGGGTGGACCTGGACCGCATGAGTTTCCTGCATTATGGTTCCATGGTGATCCGGTATATCACCCGGGATGCCTGGATGCCGAAAATGCGCTCCCACGAAATCAGCCTGGCGATGGAAACCCGCATTCGCGAACTGGGGGGCGATATTTGGTACCATTCCCCGGCAGCGCATATTCTCACCGATGAAGCCGGCACCATTACCGGAGTGTCGCTCACGGACGGCCAGGTAATTCCAACCCGCCGTATTATCGCCAATGTAGCGCCCCACGTGGTGTTCGGTTCCATGATGGACAAAAAAGCGGTAACGCCTCAAATTACCCGGGCTACCAATGCTCGTACCTTTGCCGGACGGGGCTTTTCACTGTTTTTGGGGCTGAATAAATCCGCCGAAGAACTGGGGATCAAGAGCCACAACTATTTTATTTACGATACCGCCGATTCCGTCAAGCAGTACGACCTCATGCGCCGGGTGGATACCAACCACGTACAGGCCACCGTGTGCCTGAATAACGCTTACCCGGCTTGTTCACCTGAGGGTACCTGCATGATGTACTTTACCACCATGTTCATGTCTGACGACTGGGGCAATGTGACGGAGACCGACTACTTCAAGGCCCTGGTGGCGGAGGGGAAGATCGTGCCCACCACCCGGAAGGACCGGGATCAGCAGGCGGCCGCGGAGAAGAAGACCACTGTCCGCCGGGGTGGCAAGACGACCAAAGAGTAAAGGAGCTGATGGAAAATGTGGACCTGGGGCAAGCCTCAGTTTTTTGGCCTGAGAGCCCGGGCGGCCAACGTGTGCACCAGCAAGGGCGACTATACGGCCGAGCAGTTCCAGGCCGATTTCCCGCAGTTCTTCAACTCCACAGGGG
>CAJMRD010000028.1 GCA_905215725.1 uncultured bacterium
CATCTACCAGGAGACCCGCCACTGGGAGCCTAGTCGCAAGCGTACCGTAGTCATGCGTGTCAAGGAGACGGCCGACGACTATCGCCTGTTCCCTGATCCCGACCTGGCGCCGTTTGATCTGGACGACGAGTTTATCGATCGCTGCCGTGACGAGATCCCCGAGCTGCCCGATGCCAAGCGCGTCCGTTTTGAGGCCGACTTTGGCATTAAGGCCGCCGATGCCGAGCAGATTGCCGGCGACCCGGAGTTTGCCGAGTTCTTTGAGGCCGCCGCTGCCGGAATGGCTGGCAAGGAGGCCCAGACGGTCGCAAACCTGCTGGTGAACGAGATGATTGCCTACCTTAAGGGCGCGGGTGTCTCGCTCACCGAGTCCGGCATTGCGCCGGCTCAGGTGGCAGCTCTTGCCAAGCTACTGGCGACCGATGCCATCAGCTCCAACCAGGCGCACGAGGTCTTTGAGGCCATGGCTCAGACCGGTGACGATCCCAACAAGATCGTCGACGAGCGCGGTATGCGCCAGGTGAGCGATGCCGGCGCGCTGCAGCCGATCGTGGACGAGGTGCTGGCTAACTGTGCCGATCAGGCGCAGCAGTATCGTGACGGAAACCAGAAGGTCATCGGCTTTTTGGTGGGCCAGTGCATGAAGGCGAGCCGCGGCAAGGGCAACCCGAAGCTCTTCAACGAGTTGCTGAGAACGTCGCTCTCGTAAGCGGGAACCCGGGAGCCCCGGCAGGGCGGGTGCTTCCTCAAAATTTCGAACAGTCCTGTGCAAGACGAAGGCCACATTAAGTGGCCTTCTTTGCGTGCGGAACTCATTTTGAGCAAGCACCCGCCCTGCCGGGGCTCCCGGGTTCTGGCAACGACTCGGCCGTTCGGGTCAGGTGGGGCTGAATGGAATAGAGTGAATGGGCGCGCCGTTGGCGCCCCCATTTTTTGTGGATGTGGCGCCGGGGCGGTTCCTTGGTCACACCGCGTTCTAAGATTTCCAAAAAGTTAACCTTTGTTGAACTTAATAGTTAGATAAACTAAACTATTTTCCAAAAGTGTGCTCGAGCTAACTAATGAACTCGAGTGCTGAGGCACCGTGCCGCGTCCAATGCGGCAAAAGGGAGAAGCAACATGAAGAAGTCGACGTTTAACACCCTGCTTGTCGGTGGCGGTTTTCTGCTTGGCACGGCCGGCATCAAGCTGCTTACCAGCGCTCCGGTCAAGAATGCCTGCGTGCAGGGTATCGCGTGCGGCATGCGCATCAAGAACGGCTACCAGGACATGGTCGAGCAGGCCAAGGCTAATGTCGACGACATGGTTGCCGAGGCGGCCTACATCACCCAGAGCGAGGCCGCTGCTGACGAGGCAGCCGAGTAACGCTTCCAGGCACAAACTATGAGATTCTCGATTATTAGCGAGATCCCCGGCAGGACCCGTCTTCAATTGGCGGGTCCTGTGCCGGAGAGCGATCTCGATGCACTTCTTAAGCTTGGCGGCGACATTGACGGCGTGCGCAAAGTGCGCGTGTATGGCCGCATTGGCCAGATGGCGCTGGAGTACGACGAACCGCGCCGCGCGAGCGTGCTCGACGCCTTGGGCGCACTCGATGCTCAAGCTATCGCCGATGCCAAGTCGGGCTACGTGATGCAGCTTGAGCCACGCAAGCACAAGCTCGTCATGGATCTTGCCACACTTATCGGCGCCCACTACGCACGTCGCTGGTTCTTGCCGACGCCTCTGCGTGCGGTGTTTGTCGTGGCCGGTTACATGGCATTTTTGCGCGCTGCCCTTCATGAGCTGGCGCAGCCGCGCCTGACCGTTCCTGTGCTCGACGCTTCGGCCATTGGCATTTCGTTCGTCAAGCGTGATGTCGATACCGCGGGGCAGACGATGTTCCTGCTCAACGTGGGCGAGCTGCTCGAGGACTACACCCGCGCCATGAGCGAAAACGAGCTCATCAACTCGCTGCTCGATGTGCCCGACAAGGCGCAAAAGGTCGTCGGCGACACCGAGGTGAGCGTTGCCGCGACCGAGCTCGAGCCCGGCGATCTGGTCGCCGTGCGCACCGGCATGTCCATCTGCATCGACGGCGTGGTCGAGCAGGGGAGCGCTATGGTCAACCAGGCGACCCTGACCGGCGAGCCGCTTGCCGTTGAGCGCAGCGCAGGCGACGACGTGTTCGCCGGAACCGTCGTGGAAGACGGCGGCATCTTGGTGCGCGTGCGCGCCAACACGGCTCAGACCAAGCTCCGCTCGATCGTCTCGCTCGTGCAGACGGCCGACTCGCTCAAGTCCGAGGGCCAGTCGCATATGGAGGACCTTGCCAATAAGATTGTCCCGTGGAACTTTCTGCTCGCGGGCCTTGTCGCTCTCACCACCCGCAGTCTCATCAAGACCTCGGCGGCGCTGATGGTCGACTACTCGTGCGCGCTCAAGCTCACGGGCTCCGTTGCCGTCATGACCGCCATGAGCGATGCCGCCAAGATGGGCGTGATGGTCAAGGGCGCGAAGTACTTTGAGTCGTTTGCCAAGGCCGATACCATTGTCTTTGATAAGACCGGCACGCTCACCGAGGCGCAGCCGCGCCTAGCTTGCGTGCTCACGACCGACGGCTGGAGCGAGGATGAGGTCCTGCGCCTTTCCGCTTGCTTGGAGGAGCATTTCCCGCATCCGGTGGCGCGTGCCGTGGTCAACGCCGCCCGCGAGCGTGGGCTCGAGCACCGCGAGCGTCACGCTGCGGTCGAGTACATCGTGGCGCACGGCATCGCTTCGTCCATCGAGGGGCGTCGCGCGATTATCGGCTCGGCGCACTTTGTGTTTGAGGACGAGGGCGCGCAGCTCGAGTCCGACATTAAGGAGCGCATCGAGTCCCAGATGCAGGGCCTGTCGCCGCTGTATCTGGCGGTCGATGGCAAGGTCGTCGGCGTGCTCGGTATCGAGGATCCGCTCAAGCCTGGGGTCCGTGAGGCCATCGCCGACCTGCATGCGCTGGGCGTCAAGCATGTCGTTATGCTCACGGGCGATTCGGAGCGCACGGCCGAGCGCATTGCGCGCGAGGCGGGTGTCGACGAGTTTAAGGCCGAACTGCTGCCCGAGGACAAGTACGCCTATGTGGAGCGCATTAAGCGCGAGGGGCGCCACGTTGCCATGGTGGGCGACGGCGTCAACGATTCACCGGCGCTCGGTTTGGCCGACGTGGGGCTGGCCATGGGCGGCGGAAGCGACATCGCCAAGGAGGTCGCCGATATCATCCTGACCGATACGGATCTTGCCGCGATCGTGCGTCTGCGCCGCATGAGTCAGGGGCTTATCGACCGTCTGACGAGTTCGTATTCCAAGGTGATGCTCACCAACTCGGCGCTGTTGGCATTGGGTATTACCGGCATGATCACTCCGCAGACTTCGTCACTGCTGCACAACGGCTCAACGATCGCCTACAGCCTGAGCAACGCGAAGGCGTATCTGCGTTAGGGTTTTCGATTGAGCTTATGGCCTGCACCCGGGCGGTACCGCAGCCGCCAGGGTGCAGGCCTTTTTAGGCAAGTGCAGCTTTGATGGCAGGGGCTTCGGTGAGCTGCTCGGCTGCCTTATCGTCGGAGCTGTCGAGTGCTGCCAGACTGCGGTAGACCCACTCGTTGACCTGGGTGTTCTTGACGCCTGCGGTCTGCATAAGGGCGCCTACCTCGCGGATTGCTGCGAGCAGATCGGCTTTGGGACCCGCGAGCTCGACCTCGATGCCGTGGTAGGCGGCCACGCCGCGGTTCTCACTCACGTGGTCGATAAAGCCCTCGACGGTCTCAAGCTGCTGGGCGAGAGCTGCATCATCGTCAGCGTCCAGCGCGACGAGTGCGTTCGATACCGTGAGGGCGGGATGTCCGCAGGGGACAAAGCCTTCGATGACATCCATAGCTTCGGTAATGGTTGAGCCTAGGCCTGCGAGGGCATTGACGAGCTGCTGCTTGGTATCCATAACGGTCCTTTCGACGGGTCAATTTTGCTTGGCGAAAATATACGTGACGCGATCGGTAGCAAAAGTGCGAAGTGCGGAGCACATTGGGGTCTTCACAGCTCGTGCATAGAACAGCTGTCTGCCTTTAGAACGTGGTAAGATAACACTCCACAAGCGGGGCTCACCCCGCATGTTCCTTGAAAAGTCAACGGGTGTTGGGCGCTCGTGTCCAATGCCATCCAGACTTTCCCGACATTCGGGGGCGACTGGTTTCGACACGATAGCTCTGAGAGAGGAAGCAAGCCGAGGTCTCCTCGCCTCGTTAAACAGGGGTACCGTCAAATTGAATTGACAACAACTCTTCTTTTGAGCCTATGGCTCTCGCTGCTTAGTCTATAGCGGCGCGTCAACCCGGTGATTTCCCCGACACCGGCGCGACGTCATTTTAGGGGAATGCTCCTGCGCACGTAATCGGTATGGCGCAGGCTAAGACCGAACCGGTTAGGACGCCGCGAGCGTGTCGCTGCGCGCAAAGCGTCCGAGACTAAACCAGCGACTGAGCTTGGAGATGCCAATCAGGGGGCTTTCGTGGACCGGAGTTCGATTCTCCGCGCCTCCACCAATAGTTACAAGCAGGTAGAGAAGTGTCTCTACCTGCTTTTTTATTACTTACAGATACCGCGGAGGATCGAACTCTATGCAGGGCGCGGGCGTAAAGAAAACGTCTCAGTGACGCAGAGTGGGACGCGCTTTCCCAATGGCGGCCCAGGCGGAAAGTCCATCCCGGAATCCGCGCTCAGACTGGGACGTAGTTTCCGGATGGCGCCTCAAGCGGAAACTGCGACCCGGAATCGAGCCGTAGAGTGGGACATGCTTTCCCAATGGCAGCTCAAGCGGAAAGCGCGTCCCGGAATTTGCTCTGAGAACGGGACACACTTTCCGCTTCGCTCACCGCCTCAAAAACCCATGCGCTCTCCATCCCAAAACTGGGTAGAAGAAGGCCAAAACGCAATCGCAGGAGGTCAATATGACTGCAGAAGATAAGGCAAAGAACGCCGGCAAGGTCGCGCTCGTCTTGGAGGGTGGTAGTTTTCGCGGGCAGTTTACCGCGGGCGTGCTCGACGTTCTCATGGAGGCCGGCGTCGAGATTCCGGCTGTCTACGGTGTATCGGCCGGCGCCCTCAACGGCGTGAATTACAAGTCGCACCAGATCGGCCGTGCCAACCGCATCAACCTGGCTTTCTGCAATGACAGCCGCTTCATGGGCGCCGCATCGTTTGCGTCCACGGGCTCCATTGTGGGTTACGACTTTATCTTCAACGATGTCCAGGACCGCCTGGATCCCTTTGACAACGAGACGTTCGACGCGAGCCCCATCGAGATGTACGCCGTCGCTACGGACATGCTCTTTGGAACCGCCACGTACCTCCCGGTCAAAAGCGCCGTGCTCGACCTCGACGCCGTGCGCGTGCAGATGGCGCGCCGCGCGCCGGGCCGGGACAAGACCGCGACGACGCGGCTCGAGGCCGTCGACGGTGGCGTAGCCGATTCGATCCCCATCGAGCACGTGCTGGAGGAGGCGGGCTTCGACCGTGCAGTCGTCATCGTCACGCAGGATCGTTCGTATGAGAAAAAGCCTTACGAGTTTATGCCTGCCGCGCGCGCCCGCTATGCCGACTACCCCTATCTGCTCGAGGGAATCGAGACGCGCCACGACCGCTACAACATTCAGCGCATGCACCTGTGGAAGTATGAGCGCGAGGGGCGTGCGTTGGTCATCGCTCCGCAAAAGCCGGTCGAGGTTGGTCATGTCGAGCACGATCCGGCAAAGCTTTTGGACCTGTATATCCAGGGCCGTCAGGAGGCAAAGCGCCTGCTCGCGGAAATCCAAGAGTTCGTTGAACGCTAGCGACGGCGAACCCTCAAAAAATGACAACAGCTAAAGAGCTGGAAAAATCACGGCTCGTGGATGACATGTGCAGAAACTCTGGTCGGAGCCAAAATACCTGTTGACTCGTACGGCGAGCGAGGTAATATGGACGGGTTACTTGCAGAGCCCCGTGAATCTCTGTAACAACACGTACTGTACATGGAGGAGTCTAAGTGATTTCGAAATCGACTCACTACGCCAAGCAGGGCGAGGTCCAGCGCAACTGGGTTCTCGTCGACGCCGATGGTGCTGTCCTGGGCCGTCTTGCCACCCAGATCGCAATGATCCTGCGCGGTAAGAACAAGCCCCAGTTCACGCCCAACAGCGACTGCGGCGATTTCGTTGTCGTCATCAACGCCGATAAGGTCCAGCTTACCGGTAACAAGGCCGACACGAAGACCTATTATCGCCACAGCGGCTACAACGGCGGCCTCAAGGCTGAGAGCTTCCGCCAGGCTATGGAGAAGCACCCGGAGAAGGTCATCGAGCGCGCCGTTCGCGGTATGCTGCCCAAGACCACCCTCGGCCGTGCCCAGATGACCAAGCTTAAGGTCTACGCTGGTGCCGAGCATCCGCATGCTGCCCAGAACCCCACGAAGATTGAGCTGGAGGCTTAAAGATGGCTGAGAACACCGTTGTCTACCAGGGTACCGGCCGTCGTAAGAACGCCGTCGCCCGCGTCCGTCTCGTCCCCGGCACCGGCAAGGTGACCATCAACAAGCGTGACGCCGAGCAGTATTTCGGCCGTCATCAGCTCGTTGAGAACGCCCTTGCTCCCTTCAAGGTGACCGACACCGCCGGTCAGTTCGACGTTATCGCTCTGTGCGATGGCGGCGGCATCTCCGGTCAGTCCGGCGCTTTGCGCCTGGGCATCGCTCGCGCTCTTCTGAACGCTGGCGACTACCGTGCTGACCTCAAGAAGGCCGGTTTCCTTACGCGCGATGCTCGCGTGGTCGAGCGCAAGAAGTACGGCCTCAAGAAGGCCCGCCGCGCTCCCCAGTTCTCCAAGCGCTAAGGTTTTATCTCCTTTCGAGATACAATGTACAAGCGGGGCCTGCCGATTCCTCGGCGGGTCCCGCTTTTCTTTTTCGACTAGGGTGGGCGGTTGCATATCGCCTGCTAGGGAAGGAGCGATCCTATGCCCCAGAACATCTTCGGTACCGATGGCGTCCGTGGCGTCGCCAATGCCGACCTCTCGTGCGACCTCGCGTTTCGCCTGGGCCGCGCGGCGACCAAGTTCCTTGGTCCGGATATCTGCATCGGCCGTGACACACGCCTTTCGGGCACCATGCTCGAGAGCGCTCTGACCGCCGGCATTATGGCCGAGGGCGGCCGCCCGCACTGCTGCGGCGTCATTCCTACGCCGGCCGTGGCGCTGCTCACCGTTCAAAACGAGCTCGACGGCGGCATCGTCATCTCCGCTTCGCACAATCCGCCGGAGTTCAACGGCATCAAGTTCTTTAGCCGCAAGGGTATGAAGCTCCCCGATGCTGTCGAGGAAGAGATCAGCGCCTGGGTCATGTCCGAGGAAGCCATGGCTGCCGACACGCTGCCGACCGGTGCCGGCGTGGGCCACATTATTAAGATGAAGGACGCTCGCAAGGCATACGTCGACCACGCCATCGATACGCTTGATGGCCTGAGGCTCGACGGCCTGGTTGTTGCCGTCGACTGCGGTCACGGTGCCTCCTGCCAGACTACGCCCGCCGCGCTGCAGCGCTTGGGTGCCACGGTGCATGCCATCAACACCGATTATTGCGGCACCGACATTAACGTTGAGTGCGGCTCTACGCACCTCGAGCCCCTTCGCGAGCTCGTGCTGCGCACCCATGCTGATATCGGCCTGGCCCACGACGGCGACGCCGACCGCGTACTGTTCGTGGACAGCGAGGGCAATGAGATCGACGGTGACTACATCCTGGCTATCTGCGGTTCTGACCTCGCCGCTCGCGGCAAGCTCGCCAACTCCGAGATCGTCTCGACCGCCATGTGCAACCTGGGCTTCTCCATCGCTATGAAGGAGCAGGGCTTCGAAATGGTTCAGACCGCTGTGGGCGACCGTTATGTGCTTGAGCGCATGCTCGCGGACGGCGCCGTCATCGGCGGCGAGCAGTCCGGTCACATCATCTTCCTGGAGCACAACACCACCGGTGACGGTCTGGTGACGGCTCTGCAGCTGCTGGCCGTGCTTAAGCGCACCGGTCGTACCCTCACCGATCTTGCCGGCATCATGAAGAAGTACCCGCAGGTACTCGTCAACGTGCATTCCGACAACAAGGCTGGTCTGGACGATTGCCAGCCCATTTGGGACGCCGTTGCTGCTGCCGAGAAGGAGCTTGACGGCCGCGGCCGCATTCTGGTGCGCCCGAGTGGTACCGAGCCGCTGGTCCGCGTGATGGCCGAGGCCGAGACGCACGAGCTGACTCAGCGCGTTGTCGACGACATCGTCGAGGTTGTCAAGCGCGAACTTCCCTAATGGTCAAAAACGGGTGCCAAGTGGTAAACTGTTAAGGTTATTTTGGTTGATCGGTATGTCCGAGGGGGAGCATGTTCACTAAAGTCCTAAGGTCTTTTGGTATGCGTGGTCGAGTCCTTACGTTGGATGCTCCCATCTCGGGTGACGTCATTCCGCTCTCCGAGGTAAACGATCAGACGTTTGCCACCGGCCTTTTGGGCCAGGGCGTTGCCATTCAGCCTACGGGTAAGCGCGTGATCGCGCCGGCTGATGCCAAGGTCGAGGCTATTTTTCCCACGGGACACGCCGTTGCGCTTAACACGGTCGATGGCTTGGACGTGCTCATCCACGTTGGTTTGGACACTGTTCAGCTCGAGGGCAAGCACTTTACCGTACATGCGCAAGTGGGTGACATCGTCCATAAGGGTGATGTGCTCATTGAGTTCGATCGCGAGGCAATTGCTGCCGAGGGCTACGATGTGACGGTTCCCATCTTGGTGTGCAACTCCGTTGAGTTCTCGAGCATCAAGGGCTCCGTTGGCGTGCATGTCGAAGAGATGGACCAGCTCATCGTTGCTCGCGAGCGCTAGCAAGTGCACGTGGCCATTAGTCTACAATTCAAACACGTTTACTGAGGGCGCCCTTGAAAGAGGACGCCCTCAGTGGCAAGATGGGATTTGTCCGAAGCTAAAAGGCTTTGGGTCACCGTGGACGGGCAGGGGCCTCGACGCGGCTAGACACGAGACACATACATTACGCGACCTCGCCCTGGTGGCCGCACACGTTGGTTGCGGCCGACGCGGGCCGCGGGCAAGTGCTTGTAAGGGAGCCTTGCCTCTCTTGTACGAGAAAGGACGCGTAATGAAGATCATTAAAGCTAAAGACTACGAGGATATGAGCCGCAAGGCCGCTAATATCATCTCGGCCCAGGTTATCCTCAAGCCCGACTGTGTGCTGGGTCTTGCCACCGGCTCCACCCCGATCGGTGCCTACAAGCAGCTCGCTGCTTGGTACAAGAAGGGCGACGTCGACTTTGCCGAGGTCAGCACCTACAACCTGGACGAGTATCGCGGCCTTTCGCACGACGATCCCCAGAGCTATCACTACTTCATGCGTGAGAACTTCTTCGATCACATCAACATCGACCTGAACAACACGCATGTGCCCGACGGTTCCAACCCCGACGCCGCCGCTGCCTGCTCTGAGTACGACAAGATCGTCGCCGACGCCGGTTACCCGGATCTGCAGCTGCTCGGCATTGGCAACAACGGCCACATCGGCTTCAACGAGCCCGATGACCACTTCTCCAAGGGTACGCACTGCGTCGACCTCACCGAGAGCACCATTCAGGCCAACAGCCGCCTGTTCGACAGCATCGACGATGTTCCCCGTCAGGCCTACACCATGGGCACTCAGACCATCATGTATGCCCGCATGATCCTGGTTGTCGCCAACGGCGAGGCCAAGGCTCAGGCCGTGCATGATATGTGCTATGGTCCGGTTACGCCCGAGTGCCCGGCTTCGATCCTGCAGCTGCACACCAACTGCGTTGTCGTTGCCGACGAGGCCGCCCTTTCGCTCTGCGAGTAGCGCGAATCCTGCAGCTCGACATAGCCTTGCCTAAGGCCTCCGCTTTGCGGGGGCCTTTTTGCTATCCCTTTTTGCCCACTTGACCAAAAACTTGCCGCAAGCTTGACGAATGCCAGATGTCCAACAGCTTGATTCATTCCATACCAGATTCTATGCAAAAATGCCACTAGAAGGTCGTAGACGGTAGCGGGTGCTAGGCGAGTTGAATGACATGGCTGAACCTTGTTCATCTGCGTTACACTGCCGCTTAGATGGGACAAGCTGACAAGCTCATTTACCTGCTTAAAGACCGATTAGTCGGGGGATTAATAACAATCGGCCCTCGCTGTACAAAAACTTGCCGCTTGCGTACCAAAAGACAACCTAAAACACAAGGTCGCTCTATTCATAGCGCGGCTTGTATGGTCTTGCGGCTACAGTGTCCATACGGTCGAGTTGAGGAGCGGGCATGGTAAACGATTTGAGCGGTATAGACGACCTCGAGCTGATGCCGTTAGGCGGAGGCTATATGGTGCGACGCGAACGCTTGATGAATGAGCTTATCGCCAAGGGCCGAAAGGCCGGCATCGTGGTTCTTTATGCGCCCGACGGGTTTGGGAAGACCTCGGTGCTGCTGCAGTACACCCATGAGGTTAAATGCGACCCGACGCGAGGCCCCGTGCGGATTATCGAGGCCGATCGCGCCACTGGGCGCGAGGTGTTTATGCAGCTCGAGGTGGTTACCGAAGAACTCAAAGACAAACCGCACTCCCTTATCGCAATTGATAATGTGCCAAACCTCGATCAGCACGATACCGAAGACCTCATCGACAGGATTCGCGGCCTGCGCGCTATGGGGGTAGGGGTCTTTATCTCCTGCCGTCCTTCAAATCGTCAGCTGATTCATGGGCTGGGCGATTCGGTTAAGATCAATGCGCAGATGCTCAAGGTGCATGCCTATGAGTATTCGGCGTGGGCATCGGCGTTTTCGATCAGCACATCGCTCGACTTTTATCAGCTCACGCAGGGCGTGCCCGAGCTCGTTTCGGCATTGCAGACGGGTCTGTATGGCCAAGGCGACGTAGCCGGTCTGCTCGAAAACGAGATTGTCAACGTATATGGCGCGGCACTTGTCGATCTGGCTTCGCTCGACAATAATGCGCTGTTTTGCGTGGCATGTCTCATGGTTTTGATGGGCGAGGGCAATATAGCAGAACTCGAGGCTTGTGGGGTAAGGCTGTCGATGGTCGACCAGTCCTACTTTGTACGCGACTACCCGATCTTTGGCTTGGACCCCGCCGAGCGGAGTTTTACGTGTCTGGGCACGGAGGATAACGGACGCTTGCGTTTGCGTAAGTTGGTGGCCGAGGTTCGCCCCGAACTTGTTCCGAGGGCGGCCCGGATTTTGCTTAAGGCGGGCCGATGCGATGCGGCGATGGGCCTGGCGGACGCCTTTTTGGACCGTGAGGCGGTTCTTGAACTTGCTGGACAGTATGGGGTCGATCTTGCTCTGACAGGGCACGGGGCCGATATCTGCCGAGCAGCGCTGGGCACGATCGATGCCGACGATCCGGCTCCAGAGCCAACGCCTGTCGAGGCGCTCGGCGTATATCTGGCAGCGGTCAGCGTGTCCAATACAAAGCTTGCTCGCTATATGGCATCGGTTATCGAGCGCGGGGGCGAACGGGCGGCCTGCGAAATAGATCCTGTTTCATGGAGGGTGGCCCAGACACTGACGGCTGTTTGCTATGGGGACAACGGGCTTGGGCTTCCTACGAACCTGGCCGTGCCAGAAATCGAGACATCCCATACCGCACTTGATATGTTGTCTGCGCATATCGAGGTCAAGCGCTGTCTGACCGAGCGGGGAGATGACGGCGGCGTTCTACAGCAGCTCAAAACGAGCAGGGCCTACGACTGCGAGCTCGACATCGCGGGGATTGTTATACGGGCCGATAGCATGCTGGTGGAGCTCTTTGACGGGTCGTTTTCGGGAACCGACGAGCGCGACGACGAGATGGCGCTGGTGCGGGAGGCACTCGACGTGCGTGGGCTTAAGGCGATGGCTATCTGGGTGCGCATGGTGTTGGCGGCACGGCGGCTCCTTTCCGGCTTGCCGGTAACCGACGATGCGGCGTTCAACGAACTCGATCGTTTTGCCGTGCGCATGCGCGACAATCAGATTCAGCTGTTTGGCCTGTTGCTAGAAGGCTGGCAGTCGCTGGCAGAGGGACGGCCGGTTAATGCAAAGTTCCGTGCGGTCCAAGTGCTCAAACTTGCCGAGGAGTCGATTGCGTACATGCGCGATAACGCATTGCTGCTGGAACGCGCGGCATATCTGCGTAACACCTCGATGGTTTCGGTGCGCGAGGAAGCGGAGTTGCTCGATATAAGCCAGACGCAGGTTGGTGGCGCAGAAGCCTGGATGGTGGCGCTGCATTTGGCCTGTGCGGGCCGAGATAGCGACCTTGCGGCCTGGATGTCCATGAATCGTGCGGGGATTCTAGAGCCATCGTATCGGCTCTTTGCGCGCCTTGCCATGCATTGTCTGGGCGAGCCGGCGGGCAGGATACGCAAGAAGCTTCCCGTGCGCGAACTGTCGCGGTACTCGCTGCGCAACGATTTGGAAGGGGAGGGCGAGCGCCTGTTCCAGGCCGGCGAGGTTGAAGCCGTTGATACCATCGACCATATCGAGATTCGCATGTTTGGTGCGTTTCGCGCCGAGCGCGACGGGTTTCCCATCACGGACAAAATGTGGCGCCGCAAGAAGGCGGCGACGCTTGCCGAGCGGCTTGCGCTGGGCATGGATGCGCTCGTCGATCGTGAGACGCTGGCCATGGAGCTGTGGCCCCATGCCGAGTTCAATAGCGCCCGCAATAACCTGTACTCGACGATATCGCGCTTACGGTCGGCTTTGGGACCGACGCCAGACGGCAAGTCGTGTGTACTCATCCAAAATGAATGCATCGGACTCAACGGCGACTACGTTAAGACCGATGTGCGGCTGTTTGACCAGATAAGCCGCGAGGTTTTGGGAAATCGCACGGGTGCGCGCGGGCCCCATTTAGTTGAGCTGTGCCTTAAGATTGAGCAGCTTTATGCCGGACCGCTGTATGTTCCCAATGGCTGTAATCCCACCTACTTTTTGCGTATGCGACGCATTATGCAGTCAAAGTACATCGATTGCATGATTAAGGGAGCAAATGCCGCTCTAGAAGAAAACGATCTGCAGTCGGCGATTTGGCTGGCGGAGTCGGGGCTTCGGCAGGAAACGGCGCGTGAGGATATGGTGCGCTGCGCCATGCGCGTCTACAGTGCGGCGGGGCGGCGGCGCGATATCGTCGAGCTGTACAGCGGGCATATGCACCATCTGAGGGAGCAGGTCAATGGCGTGCCCGAGCCCGAGACGCGGCGTCTATACGAGCGCTTGGTGGAGGGTCGGCTCAACCGCGTGCTGGTCGAGCGATAAAAAACGGGCGCCCGAAGTACTTGGGCACCCGTAAGCTTGCTATATGTTGGCTCGCCGGATCATTGGCTCTTAGACGAGCTTGATCTTCTCGATGTCCTTGCGCGAGGACTCGCGATACAGCGAGAACTTGCGGCCGATGACCTGGACGACCTCGGCGTGGCAACGCTCGGCGAGCTCTTCGGCGGCCTCGCGGGCGGAAAGGCTGGAGCCATCGAGCACGGAGCACTTAACGAGCTCGTGCTTCTCCAGGTAGGCGACCGTCTGCTCGACGGTGCCCTCGTTGACATCGGACTTGCCGATGATGATGGCGGGGTTGAGGTGATGGGCCATGCTGCGAAGCTGCTTGACCTGGGCTCCTGTCAGTGCCATGGGTTCTCGCTTTCTATGTATGGGGCGCCCCACGACGGGGCCTTAATCTACGTGAGCTGTCCCACGATAGCGCAGGAACGGCGCGGTGTGGAGCGCGTTTGCCCAGTTCAAAAAGAATGCGGATGCCGAGTGAGTGGGCGGCGGGGGCTGCGAACAGGCTATGAGCTGGGCGCAGAGACCGGCTCCCATGCAATAAACGCCCAACGAACCTTACGGATATGGTCGAGCATATAGCGCCCCTGCGGCACGCCCTTGGAGCCCGGCTCACCGGCATGGGGATTCTCAATCATGTGTTGGGCGATGTAGTCGCGCAGGCGGTCGATCTTATCTTCGTTGCCATGTTCGAGCATACGGGAGAAGTCCGCCACGCCTGCCTCGAGGTTATCGAAGGTATCGCGACGAGGCGATTCAAAGTATGTAACCTGCGGCAACGCGCCCATCTGAATGAGGATGTTGAAGGCATACACAAAGCCATTGCTGCAGGTAACCGAGGCACCGATAGCGTTCATCAAGTGCAGATCATAGCGCGGGCTGGAGTTGGCGACCATCGTGACAGCACAACGCCGACGAGCCGTACGATCAAGCTTGGCAAGCGCGCCTTTTAGATTGGTCGTCGTAACTGACCGACTGGCAAAGGCAACATCCACCGCTTTCGCGACGGGTCCAACCAAATCCCAATCATCATCCCAAGCAAGCTCAAGGGGCGTTATGCGCCCCTCGAGCCCGTAATACTCAATGCCGGCATCAAGGGTGCCCAACATAGCGGGGGAGAAGTCGGCTGCAATCACAGGATGCCCGTCTTGCGCAAGTGGAATAGCAATCGACCCAGCCCCGCACCCCATATCAAGCACCGACTCACCAGGCTCAAGCGCCAACAGCTTTATAAAATCCCGCGCATATGGGGCAGTCTCCAACGGCCGAAAATGCCGAGCACGTTTATCCCACTCAAAAGAATCATCAGCCCGATGCCGAGCGGCCTGCAGGCGCATCCATTCGCCATTCCAATCAGCAGAAAGCAGCTCAGAGCGAGCATCCCCATCAACCACGGGCCAACCTCCTAGCAACAAAAAAGCGACTCTCCCAAAAAGAAGAGCCGCAACCAGCATATATCAGAAAGAACCGATCCAACGCCAAACCGTCGTACCAGCCAAGTGGTGCAGGAGCGAAGCAACTGCAACCGGGATAGAACCCAACCGAGGTCCCGTTGTGCGGGAGCCCCGGGGAGGGCAAATATATAAGGTCGATCGCGAGTTCCGCACGAGCCGGAGAGCACTTAATGTGCTCTCCGTGCGAGTCAGGACTGTCCGAGCAGGCGACCTTATATATTTGCCCTCCCCGGGGCTCCTCGCCCGAACCCTCAGCTAGTTCTTGAGCGAGTTCAGCGGCGCCGGGAAGCGTCCGCCACGGTGGGCAAGCACGGTGCCGGCGTTGGGGTTCACCGGCATGATGGGCGCACGGCCAAACAGACCGCCGTACTCGACACAGTCGCCCACGCCCTTGCCGATAGCGGGAATCACGCGCACGGCCGTGGTCTTATTGTTGATGACGCCGATGGCCATCTCGTCGGCGATGATGCCGGCGATGGTCTCGACCGGGGTGTCGCCGGGGATGGCGATCATGTCCAGGCCGACGGAGCACACGCAGGTCATGGCCTCGAGCTTCTCGAGCGAAAGCGCGCCGGCCTCGACGGCGGCAATCATGCCGGCGTCCTCGGACACGGGGATAAAGGCGCCCGAGAGGCCACCCACGCTGGAGCTGGCCATGACGCCGCCCTTCTTGACGGCATCGTTGAGCATGGCGAGTGCGCAGGTCGTGCCCGGGCCACCGCAGGTGCCCACGCCGATGATCTCGAGGATACGCGCGACGGAGTCGCCGATGGCGGGCGTGGGAGCCAGCGACAGGTCGACAATGCCCTTCTCGACACCCAGGCGACGGGCGGCCTCGCGGCTCATGAGCTCGCCGGCACGGGTGATCTTAAAGGCGGTCTGCTTAATCTTCTCGGCGACTTCCATCATCGATGCGGAATCGGGCAGCGTCTCCAGGGCTGCGGCCATAACGCCGGGGCCCGAGACGCCTACGTTGATGACGGCGTCGGCCTCGCCTGATCCGTGGAACGCGCCCGCCATAAACGGGTTATCCTCCACCGCGTTGCAGAACACCACGAGCTTCGCGCAGCCAAGCCCGTCCCGGTCCTTCGTGAGCTCCGCGGTCTGTTTGATGGCCTGGCCCATGAGGCGCACGGCGTCCATGTTGATGCCGGCCTTGGTCGTGGCGACGTTGACGCTGGAGCAGACGCGGCTGGTGGTAGCGAGCGCCTGGGGGATGGACTGGATGACGCGGCGGTCGGCGTCGCCGATGCCCTTCTGGACGAGCGCGGAGAAGCCGCCCAGGTAATCGATGCCGAGCGTCTCGGCCGCGCGGTCGAGGGCATGCGCGATGGGGGTGAGGTCCTCATCCTTGCAGCATGCGGCGATCTGCGCCACCGGGGTGACAGAAACGCGCTTGTTGACGATGGGGATACCGTACTCGCGCTCGAGGTTCTCGGCGGTCTCGACCAGGTGCTCAGCCGTGTGCGTCACGTGGTCGTAGATTTTCGTGCACATGCGGTCGAGGTTCTCGTCGCCGCAACCCATGAGCGAAACACCCATGGTGATGGTCCTGATGTCGAGGTTCTGCTCCTCAACCATGCCGCGGGTTTCCGCGATTTCTGCGGGCGTGATCGCCATCCTTGCGCTCCTATCTGCCAAAACGAGCATAGTCTTATCTATTCTAACGTGCCGCACGTGCCAAGTGGCGCGTGCGGCACGTTTTGGTGCTCGGTTGTTTCCGTTGTGTTACTGCCCAAAGACTTCTTCGGCGATACGAGCGCTTTCGGCGGCGTCCTTGGCGTAGTAGTCAGCGCCGATCTGCTTGGCGTATTCGGGGGTGAGCACGGCACCGCCTACGATGATCTTGACGCCTGGCACCTCGGCATGAAGCAGCTTGATGGTCTCCTCCATGGCGACGACCGTGGTAGTCATAAGCGCCGAGAGGCCGACGAGCTTAATGTCGCGTTCCTTGACGGTCTTGAGCACCTCCTGCGGGTCGACGTCGCGACCCAGATCAAAGACGGTGTAGCCGTAGTTATCGAGCAGCATCTTGACGATGTTCTTACCGATGTCGTGGATGTCGCCCTTGACGGTGGCCACGCAGATTTTGCCCTTGTCGGCAATCTCGCCGGCGGGCATCAGGCGCTTGATGGTGTCAAAGCCCACACGCGCGGCCTCGGCCGAGGCCATGAGCTGCGGCAAGAAGAACTTTCCCTGGTCAAAGAGGACGCCAACCTCGTCGAGGGCGGGGATAAAGTGGTTGTTGATGAGGTCCATGGCGTCGTGATCTGCCAGAAGACGCTCGGTCTCGGCTGCGATCTCGCCTTTGCGGCCCGAGACGACCATGTGGCGGATGGGATCGTCATCGGCGCTTGCGGTGGTGCTTGCGGCAGGCGCGGCATCGCTCGATACTGCTTGAGCTGCTGCCGGGTTAGCGGCGATCTTGTACGGATCGGTCCAGCCGGCGTAGCGCTCGATGTATCCGGTCGAGCCCTCGTCCTCAACGCTCAAGACGCGATAGCTGTAGACGGTATCCATAAAGCGCTTGGAACCTGGGTTCATGATGGGGGCGTCCAGGCCCGCGCCGAAGGCGGCAGCCAAAAAGACCGAGCCCAGCAGCGGGCGGGCGGGCAGACCAAAGCTGATGTTCGATACACCGAGTGCGCACTTGACGCCTAGGCGCTCCTTGCACATAGACATGGCACGTAGAATCTGCTCAGCCTGGCGCTGGTTGGTCGAGGCGGTCATGACCAGGCAGTCGATGAGGATGCGGTCCGGTCCGATACCGTAGCGCGCAGCCTCGGTTACGATGCGCTCGGCGATGGCGAAGCGAGCCTCGGCGGTATCGGGGATGCCGTTTTCGTCGAGCGTGAGGCCGACAACGTTGGTGCCGTAGTGGGCGACTAGGGGAAAGATCTCGTCCATGATCTGCTGCTTGCCATTGACCGAGTTGATGATGGGCTTGCCGGCGTAGCGGCGCACGGCGGCCTCGACGGCTGCGGGATCGGTGGAGTCGATCTGTAGCGGCAGCAGCGTGGAGCCCTGGAGCTGCTCGGTCGCCTGTTGGATGATCTTGACCTCGTCGATCTCGGGCAGGCCCACGTTGACGTCCAGGATATCGGCGCCCTGCTCCTGCTGGCTGATGCCCTGGCTCACCACGTAGTCCAGATCGCCGTCGCGCAGGGCCTGCTGCAGGCGCTTTTTGCCGGTGGGATTGATGCGCTCGCCGATGACGGCGATCTTGTGGCCGTCACAGGGAAGGTCCACGACCGTCTGGGCGCTCGTGACCGACATACTGGGCTTGCGGTGACGTGGGCTGGGCGTGTGGTTGTCGATGAGGGTGCGAAGTGCCGCCATGTGCGTGGGCGTGGTGCCACAGCAGCCACCCACGACGCTCACGCCGTCCTCAATCATGCCGGCGACGGCCTCGGCGTATTCGGGTGCCTGGATGTCAAAGACGGTATTGCCGTCATCGTCCACGCGGGGCAGTCCCGCATTAGCCTGCACCATAACGGGCTTGTCGGTAACGGTGAGCATGCGTGCGGCGAGCCCTCGGAGCTCGGCCGGTCCCTGGCTGCAGTTGATGCCTAAAACGTCGGCGCCGATGGCGTCGAGCGTGACGGCGGCCACCTCGGGACTCGTACCCAGGAACGTGCGACCGTCTTCCTCAAAGGTCATGGTGGCAAAGACGGGCAGGTCGGAGTTCTCGCGGCAGGCGAGGACGGCAGCCTTGATCTCGGCAAGGTCGGTCATGGTCTCGATAATAAAGAGGTCCACGCCCGCGTCGACGCCGGCGCGCACTTCCTCGGCAAAGAGGTCATAGGCCTCGTCGAAGCTCAGGGTGCCCAAGGGGCGAAGCAGTGCGCCGATGGGGCCGATATCGCCGGCGACATAGTGGGCGCCGGCCGCGCGGGCGCAGGCGACGGCGGCGGCAAAGACATCTGCCACGGTGGCGGCGCCGTCGAGCTTGTGGGCGTTGGCGCCAAAGGTGTTGGCGGTGATTACGTCGCAGCCAGCCTCGACGTACTGACGCTGAATATCAGTGATAACCTGGGGCTCCTCAAAGTTGAGCAGCTCGGGCAGGGCGCCGGCCTTCATGCCGGCCGCCTGCAGCATGGTGCCCATGCCGCCGTCGAACAGGAGGTGTCCCGTGCCCTCGATGGCGGCGCGCAGGCGATCGTCCTTAATGCGAAGGTCGCCGATCGTGCACGTCTTGTACGTGGCGCCGTTACAACGCGCAGTATTGACGGGCGCTGCCAGCGCGGTACCGTCGGAATCATGGGTGATAAGCGGAGTAAACATCGAGGGCTCCTAATGGCTGGAATAGCAGGTGGTGTGGGCGGCGCGGAAGCGGCAGTGCTCGTGCATGCGGCAGATATTGCAGGTGGGGCGGCTCTGGGCGTCGTGGACCTCGCCGTCAAACAGACCGATCACTGCGGTCACACTCTTGGTGGGCATGAGCAGGCTGGTAGGTGTGACGGTAAGCCCGATGAGCCGCGTGGCGTTGAGTGCAGCTACGATTGAGCGCTGGGCCGTAAGCGGGCAGTCGCCATAGCCGGGACTGAAGCGCCAGTTACCGGCGAGTCCGTGTGCGGCGGCCGCAGCCTTGACCTGTTGGTCCATCTGCTCGACGGCGGCTTCTACATAGGCAGAGCATGCGGCGTCGAGCACGGCTCCCTCTAGGGGCTGCTGGGCTCCCGTGGTGCGCAGGCGACGCTCGGCGTCCATGCCGAGGGTGCATGCCATGAGTGCGGCAAAGCGGGCGTCTTTGAGGTGGCGATAGATATCGCGGCCGCGCAGCTCAACGTTGGTGCCGACCAGGCGGATGCAAGGCTCGCCCTGCTCGTCGACGCCCGTGGCATCGACGGCAAACACGCGTCGCACGCCACGGGGCTCAATGTCCAGTTCCAAACGTTCAACGACAAGCTCAATACGCTGCGACAGCTCGGGCTCAATCTGCTGACCGCCGTAGCCCAGGTAGCGCAGCATTTCGGCACGGTCGACTCGGGGGCGATGGGCAGCATCGATACGGTAGAGCGCCGGCGACGCAAGGTCAGCCGGCACTTCACCAAAAGCTGTATCGATGTGCGGTTTTTCCATTACCCCAGGCGCTCCATAATGGTTGCGGCGATTGCAGGACGATTCATAGTGTACAGGTGCAGACCGTCGGCACCGTGCTCCTTAAGGTCGCAAAGCTGACGAGCAGCATAATCTACACCGGCCGCCTGCAGGCTCTCGGGGTCGTTCTCGTACTTGGCGAGAATCTTGATGACGGGGGAGGGCAGCGACGCGCCGCACATAAAGACCATGCGGCTGATCTGCGACTTGCCCATAAACGGCATGATGCCCGCGGTAATGGGCACGGTGATGCCGGCCTTGTCGGCAAGCTCGCGAAAACGGTAGAAGCACTCGTTGTCAAAAAAGAGCTGCGTCACAAAGAAGCTCGCGCCGGCGTCCTGTTTTTGCTTGAGGTATTCGACCGAGAGGTTGAGATCCTCGCAGGCAATGTGGCCCTCGGGGTAGGCTGCGGCGCCCACGCAAAAGCCGGCATCGACGAGCTCCGGGATGAGGTCGCAGGCGTAGGCGTAGTCCGAGGCGGGCTTGTCATCTTCAGTCGCGCCAGCGGGCAGGTCGCCGCGCAGGGCTAGCACGTTTTCCACACCGGCCGAGCGATACTCGTCAATCTTGGCGGCGATGTCGGCGTGGGTGCGGCCAACGCAGGTGAGGTGCGCCACCGAGGGCGTATCGAATTCGCTCGTAATCATATGCGCGATGGGGGCGGTGGTGGCACCGTTGCCCGAGCCGCCGGCCGAGCAGGTGACCGAGACAAAGCTCGGCGAAAGCTTGCACAGATTGCCTGCCACTTCGCGAGCCGTATCGAGGGTCAGCTCGCCCTTGGGCGGGAACATCTCAAACGAAACGGGCGCGGTGCCCTGGGATGCTGCCTGCTTAAAAACCTCGTCGACGCGCATATCGTGCTCCTCTAGATACGTAATAGTGTGATGTCTTGTAAGGATTCTACTGCACCACTGTGCCACGGTGGAGTTTCACTCGCTATTTGGGGATACCAATCAAAGATGCCTTGCTATCGGCATTTCCTATAACAGAGCGGTCAATGTAGGATGGGGCTATATTGAATGGTATCTGATGCGAAATACCAGTTAATAGAGCCCCATCCTACATTGACCACCCTTAAACCATGGGGAGAGGTCTGCAATTTATGCAGTTGATTGACTGTTGAGGGTGGCAACGCCGCCTCGATAGGGTAACCTCATTGATTGGTTTCGCGACGGCAACATAACGGTAATGTCGCGGAAACACGGCGAGTCTAAGCTATGACTCGTTCGTTAGTAATCAACACCGCTTCTCACGCGGTGCCGATACGAAGGGAGTTCCGTATGGCCGAACTTACTGACCGCTTCGGGACCATGGTGTTCTCTGAGGAAGTCATGAAGGATTACCTCCCCAAGGACATTTGGAAGCGCCTTGCTGCAACCCTCGAGGGCGGTGAGCCGCTCGACCTGGACGTGGCCAACGCCGTTGCCCATGCCATGAAGGTCTGGGCCATCTCCAAGGGTGCGACGCACTACGCGCACTGGTTCCAGCCGCTTTCGGGCATTACTTCCGAGAAGCACGATAGCTTCCTGGAGCCCAACCACGACGGCACCGCCATTACCAAGTTTACGGGCAAGAACCTCATCCAGGGCGAGCCGGACGCCTCCAGCTTCCCCAACGGCGGCCTGCGCGCTACCTTCGAGGCCCGTGGCTACACTGCTTGGGATCCCACTAGCCCCGCCTTTATCAAGGACGATGTCCTGTGCATCCCCACGGCTTTCTGCTCCTACACGGGCGAGGCCCTGGACAAGAAGACCCCGCTGCTGCGTTCCATGACCGCGCTCTCGCGTGAGTCTAAGCGCGTTTTGGCGCTGTTTGGCAAGACCCCCAAGAAGGTCGTTCCTTCCGTGGGCGACGAGCAGGAGTACTTCCTGATCAAGAAGGACGCCTATCGCAAGCGCAAGGACCTGGTCATCACCGGCCGCACCCTCTTTGGTGCCGCTCCCTGCAAGGGCCAGGAGCTCGAGGAGCACTACTTTGGCGCTATCCGCCCCACCGTCTCGGCCTATATGAAGGACCTGGACGATGAACTGTGGGCGCTTGGCATTCCCGCCAAGACCAAGCACAACGAGGTTGCTCCCTGCCAGCATGAGCTCGCACCGGTCTATGGCGAGGTCAACGAGGCCATCGACCAGAATCTGGTCATGATGGAGAAGATGAAGCTCATCGCCTCCCGCCACGACTTGGTCTGCCTGCTGCACGAGAAGCCCTTTGAGGGCATCAACGGTTCGGGCAAGCACAACAACTGGTCGCTTGGCACCGAGTCCGAGAACCTGCTCGATCCGGGCGACACCCCGCTCGACAACCTGCAGTTCATCGTCTTCCTCACCGCGGTGATCGAGGCCGTCGATAACTATCAGGAGCTCCTGCGTGCCTCTGTTGCCTCGGCCGGCAACGATCATCGTCTGGGCGCCAATGAGGCTCCTCCGGCGATTATGTCCATCTTCCTGGGCGACCAGCTTACCGAGGTCGTCGAGAAGATCATCGATGGCAAGGCTTCTGTCCATGCCACGCGCGGCGTACTCGACCTGGGCGCCGATACTCTGCCCAAACTGATGCAGGACAACACCGACCGCAACCGTACCTCCCCGTTCGCCTTCACCGGCAACAAGTTCGAGTTCCGTGCCTGCGGCTCCGAGCAGAACGTCTCCGACTCCAACCTGGTGCTCGATGCCGCCGTGGCCAAGTCGCTCAAGTCCTTCGCCGATGCGCTTGAGGGTACGCCCGAGGATAAGTTCCAGGACGCTGCGCTCGAATACTGCAAGAAGGTGCTGACCGATCACCAGCGCATCCTGTTCTCCGGTGACGGCTACTCCGATGAGTGGCCCGTCGAGGCCAAGAAGCGCGGCCTTGCCAACAACAAGACCACGGCCGATGCCCTGCCCGCCTTTGTTTCCGATAAGGCTATCGCGCTCTTTGAGGAGACGGGTGTCCTGACCAAGGCCGAGGCTCAGTGCCGCTACGACTGCAAGCTCGAGAAGTACAACAAGCTCATGAACATCGAGGCTACCACGATGGTTCGCGAGGCGCGTCGTACCTATCGCCCGGTCATTACCGCCTATGCCACCAAGGTCGCTAAGGGCCTTGAGACTATTCGTGCCGCCGGCGCCGAGGCCGCCATGCAGTGTGAGCAGAACACGCTCAACAAGCTCTGCAACGGCATCACCACCATCAACGACTCCATCAAGGCGCTCGACGCCGTGCATCAGAAGGCCGAGGGCCTCGATGGTCAGGAGCAGGCCAACGTGTACGCGCACGAGGTCGTTCCCGCTATGGATACGCTGCGCGCCGCCGTGGATGCCATGGAGGAGATCGTGGCTGCCGACTACTGGCCGGTCCCGACCTACGACGACATTCTGTTCTACGTGTAGAGCGTAACTGACATATCGTCACGGTATTGAGCCGGGGTCCGCATCGCGCGGGCCCCGGCTTTTTGTTTGCGAAGGACGCTTTGAAGCCCGTTTTGCCGCCGATGTGCCTAGGTATAAAGGGCTATGGGCAAAAAACGTCAAATATGAGTACTGTCACAAGTCCTGTAACATTATTTATTTGCAAAATATGTAGTGTTACGCAACATATGTCCAAGTACTTAGCCGATAAACGTCTGCAATTTTTCCGCCGTAGGACGCCCGACGGCTAAATCGCCTTCTGAAGGCATGAAATCGCTGTAACTAAAATGGTAACAGTACTCATATTTGCCATTTTTTGACCACAGGCCTTGCGATGATGCCGGGATTCGCATCCTGTCGGGTTCGAATCCCGGCATATCGGTAGCAAAAAGCCCGTCACCGCGGGGGTAACGGGCTTCTAGTTTCAAATGGTGCCCCCAGCGGGATGTCCGCGTGCGGCTGACGCCGCCCGCTTTCGCCGCGTCGCTTCGCTCCTTGCGTGCTGCGCTGGAAAACGCTTCGCGTTTCCTCAGCTCCGCACCCTGTCGGGTTCGAATCCCGGCGCATGGGTAGCAAAAAAGCCCGCTACCGCGAGGGTAACGGGCTCTTCAATTCAAATGGTGCCCCCAGCGGGATTCGAACCCGCGATATCCACCTTGAAAGGGTGGCGTCCTTGGCCGCTAGACGATGGGGACAGCGGGAAAGAGTATAGCAGACTTTTTTAGCCGTTCACATATCGTTGGCAAACTGAAAAACCACCACAAAGGAGTAGGCTTCTGTTCCGATTTTCAAATATCTCAATCTGTAACATCTGGGCGGGCAAATCGGCTCTATGTGTTACAGATCGAGACAAAAGGCAGACGTCGGGACGAACATCTCATTCTGTAACAGTAAGACGACTTTTAACGGTCTAGATGTTACAGATTGAGACAAACAGCTGGGATGGGGCAAAACCACCACAAAGGTGCCTGTCCCCTTTGTGGTGGTGGGGTGTTAGGGGAGGAGCTTCATGGCGGCGTCGTGGGCGGCGTGCTCGTAGGCGTCGTCGAGGGGCTTGAGCGGCAGCAGGGCTGTGGCCTGCGCATCGCCGCGGCGCTC
>CAJMRD010000029.1 GCA_905215725.1 uncultured bacterium
TGTTATCGGCATCAACGAGTAATTTCACTTTTTACAAGGGCCTCGTCCGTAAGGGCGGGGCCTTTTCTTTTTTTCTCGTCTATGGTACGATAGGTGTATACTTTTTTATTTCCCTTTGTGCCAGGGGAAGGCTGCTGGTTTCATTGAGTCGAAAGCAGCCATTTCGGCGATGGTGATGTCTGTGTACAGAAGCCAATAGGTTGACATGAATAACAACCTAGTCACGTAAAGATGATATGATTGTGCGGACGGGAGACTGTCCACAGCGGAATAGAAGCAGGAGGTTGTGAGATGAATGAAGATAATCGCTGCAGCACTGTATTTCCGGCGCTGTGTCTGACGGCTGCCGGTGTGCTTGCACTTTTTCCGCGCCTTACGGTTCGCCGGTATCGGATTTTGACCAGAAAAATCGGCGTACCGTTCCGGTTGGCACTGTTGAGTGATTTGCACGGAACATGCTATGGGGCCGGGCAGTCGGAATTGCTGCGCAGATTGGTTCGTGCACAACCTGACGCAGTACTGATGGCCGGAGATATGGCACCGGATTACGGTTCTCTCGACAGTTTGCAGGAACTCCTGCTTTCTCTTAGAGGGCGTTGGCCTGTCTTTTATGTGAGTGGAAATCATGAGCTGGCCTATGGTCGTGAGAAGGAAGTAAAGGAATTGATGCGTGCTTTTGAGACAAATGTACTTGAAGGATGCACTGTGTATCTCAAAAAAGGCGGAGATAAAATTTCAATTGGCGGTATTGACGATCCGCAGACGGATTTGTATGGCTGTGGACGTGGATGGATGAGTCAGCTATACCTTTGTGAACGTCAGCGTAATCCGAAGGTATTTCATGTTTTGCTCAGCCACAGACCGGAACACGTTTCTTTGTATGCGTCCTGCGGTTTTGATCTGGTTTTATGCGGACACGCACATGGGGGACAAGTGCGTATTCCGGGCCTGATCAATGGCCTTTATGCGCCCAACCAGGGAGTCTTTCCTCCATATGCCGGAGGTTTCTATCGAAAGGCAGGGACGGTTATGGTGGTCAGCCGTGGGCTTGCACGAAATTGTCTTCCGCGTGTATTCAATCCGCCGGAACTTGTGTTCATTGATTTGCTTCCGGTTGAGTAATTACGAAAAAAACAGCTTGACAAATCCTTCACAGGGTGCTATGCTAGTACCGTCATTTAAATAGCTGTCTTCGGGGCGGGGTGGAATTCCCCACTGGCGGTAAATCGGGCGGTGCCAAACGGCGCCGTGGAGCAGGCGAGGCGTCTGCGACCGAGCCGATGAGTCCGCGACCCGAGCGTGTGTTGGTTCGCATGCCGGCTGAACTGGTGAGATCCCAGTACCAACGGTTAGAGTCCGGATGAAAGAGGCAGGTGATCTTATGTCTGAACAGTCGCAGCATATCCATTTTGAGAACACGAATAGGTGGAGCACCAAACAGCTCGTTACCATGGCGCTGATGTGTGCCTTGAGCGCGTTGTTTATGTATGTGCAGCTACCCATCCTTCCTTCGGCGCCGTTTTTGACGTATGACCCGTCGCTGGTACCGGCGATGGTGTGCGGGTTTGCGTATGGTCCTGGCGCCGGCACTGCTGTTGCCGCTATGGCTATCGTTATCCATGCGCTTACCACGGGCGATTGGGTCGGTGCGCTTATGAACTTGGTTGCTACGCTGGGTTATATTCTGCCCGCGGCTATCGTGTACCAGAAGATGCATACCTATAAGGGTGCTGTGATTGGCCTGGTGCTCGGCGTCATTGCCGCTACGGTGCTGTCTATGGTTGCAAACCTTACCATTGGCGTATGGTTCTGGTATGGCTCGGTCGATGTGATCGCCCCGCTCATGATTCCTGCCGTGCTGCCGTTCAACCTTATCAAGACCGTGCTTAACTCGGTGTTGACACTGGCGGTGTATAAAGCGGTCTCCAACCTCATCACGCCTAAAAAGGACCAGGTCAAAGGCCGCGCATGATTGAGTGTCGGGGCGTTTCCTTTAGCTATGACGGTGCCGCCCAGGCGCTTGACGGCATCGATCTGAGCATTAAGGACGGCGAGTTTTTCTGCATCCTCGGTGGCAATGGGTCGGGTAAGTCGACGTTTGCCAAGCATCTGAATGCGCTGCTGCAGCCCGATGCGGGCACGGTGCGCATCAACGGCATGGATGCGTCCGACCCCGAGCTGGTCTACGACATTCGTTCGACCGCGGGCATGGTATTCCAGAATCCCGATGACCAGCTGGTGGCAACGCTTGTCGAAGATGACGTTGCGTTCGGTCCCGAAAACCTTGGCGTGCCATCGGCGCAAATTGCGCAGCGCGTACGCGAGGCGCTGAAGGGCGTGGGCCTGGTGGGCTTTGAGCGCCACGAGACCCATGCGCTTTCGGGCGGCCAAAAGCAGCGCGTGGCGCTTGCCGGCGTGCTCGCCATGGAACCGCGCGTGCTCATATTGGACGAGGCTTCCTCGATGCTCGATCCGCGTGGACGCAAGGGCCTCATGAAGGCTTGCCGCGCGTTGCACGCTCGCGGCATGACCATCGTGATGATTACGCACTTTATGGAAGAGGCTGCCGAGGCCGATCGTGTCGCCGTGTTTCAGACGGGACGAGTTGCCATGCTGGGCACGCCCGATGAGATTCTGACGCGGGCGAATGAACTCGTTCAGCTCAACCTTGACATGCCAGAGTCGTGCCGTTTGGGCATGGCACTTCGTGCGAAGGGCGTGTCCGTTTGCGCGCAGGTGCGTGAGGCGGATATGGTCGCCGAGATTGCGCAGGCTTATGCCGAGCGGAGTGGGGCAGGCACCGCGGGGCAGTCTTCCGCATCCCAGTTGGAAATCGCTGACGGCGCTGTTCCGGTAGACAACGAGGGGAACGCGTCGGAGCCCGTCGTCGAGCTATCCCATGTTTCGTACAGTTATTCGCTCAGTCCGCGCGAGCGCCGCCGCTGGCATAAGCGCTCGGCCACTGCGGGCAAATCGAGCAAACAGGTTCTCTGGGGAAACGACCCAAGCAGCCCGTGGGCGCTGCGCGATGTATCGCTGACGGTGCGTCGCGGCGAGTTCCTGGGGCTAGCAGGCCATACCGGTTCGGGTAAATCGACGCTGGTCCAGCATCTCAACGGGCTGATCCGTCCGCAGGAGGGAAGCGTTTGCGCGCTGGGGCTCGACCTATCAAACAAGAAAGACGCCGCTGCGGTTAAGGCCAAGGTCGGCGTGGTGTTTCAGTATCCTGAGCGTCAGCTGTTTGCCGAAACCGTGGCGCAGGACGTGGCGTTTGGTCCGCACAACCTTGGCTTGCCGCAAGATGAAGTCGACCGTCGTGTCGAGTCATCGCTCTCACGCGTGGGCCTCGACCTTTCCACGGTCGGCGACAAGAGTCCCTTTGAGCTTTCGGGCGGTCAGCAACGGCGCGTGGCATTCGCCGGCGTGCTCGCCATGGAGCCCGAAGTCCTGGTGCTCGATGAACCCATGGCGGGGCTCGATCCGGCTGCGCGCAGGGATTTCCTAGGGCTCATCGATCGACTTCACCGCGATGGCCTGACCGTTGTCATGGTTTCGCACAGCATGGATGACCTGGCCAATTGCTGCGACCGTATCGTCGTAATGAACGAAGGTGCGGTATTTGCCGAGGGAACCCCCGTGCAGGTGTTTGCGCATGCCGATGAGCTCAAGTCGATCGGCTTGGGCGTACCTGCTGCTCAGCGCATGGCGTTGGCGCTCGCGGAAGCGGGCGTGCCGCTGCGTCGCGGCGGGCTCTATACGGTTGAGTCGTTGGCCGACGAGTTGGTAGATTTGCTGATCGGTCGCTCGGACGGTCCTTCTAACGTCGCGGACATTGCTAAATCCAAGACGGTCGCGCGAGAGGAGGGCTGCTGATGGAGGCGTTTTCGTTTGGCAGTTACTATCCCGGCGATAGTGCAATCCACCGCCTGGACCCGCGAACCAAGTTGCTCTTGGGCTTTGTGTTTCTGATCACGACGCTCACGGTCAGCAGCTTCCGCGGACTGGCCTCGGTCGCAATTTTCGTTGTCCTGCTCTATACCGTGTCCCGGGTGCCGTTGTGCCGGGTCCTATCATCGATGGCGCCGCTGCTGGCAATCGTCGTCGTGGTCGCGGTGCTCAACTTGTTTACCGATCAGAGTGGGCGCATCCTGTGGCAGCTCGGCTTTCTGCAGATAAGCGAGGGCTCACTGCGTTCTGCCGCCTTTATGGCGTGCCGCCTGACGTTGATGATGGCCGGCATGAGCGCCATTACACTCACCACGCCGACGCTCGACCTCACCGCGGGCTTTGAGCGCCTGCTCGCGCCGTTTGCGCGTGTGGGACTTCCTGCGCACGAGCTCGGCATGATCATGGGTATCGCGCTGCGCTTTATGCCGCAGTTTGCCACCGAGATGAAGCAGACGGCCGATGCGCAGGCGAGCCGCGGTGCGCGCATGACGGGCGGTCCGCTCGGCGGCGTGCGTATGCTCGGCAGTGTGGCGATTCCGCTGTTCACGGGCGTGTTCCGCCATGCCGAGACGCTGTCTGCCGCCATGGATGCACGCTGCTATCACGGCGAGCAGGGCCGCACGCGCCTGCATGCGCTTGCATTTGGCCGCGGCGATGCGTTGGCGGCGGTGGTGACGGCGTTGCTGCTCATCTGCGTCATCGTCATCAACCTTCAACTTGTTTAGGCGCGATTCGAGCGCAAGAAAGGGGTCCCTATGACCGACAACGACCGCACGGCTCAGCTTGAGCGCGCCTGTTCGTATCTCAGGCGCATTCCGGCGTGGTATCTGGCCACGACCGATGTAGCCGACGGGCATCAGCCTCGCGTGAGGCCGTTTTCGTTTGCCATGGTCGATGACGGTAAACTGTGGTTTTGTACGTCGCGCGACAAAGATGTGTGGGCGGAGCTGAGCGCGAATCCCAAGTTTGAGCTCTCGGGCTGGAAGCCGGGGGAATGTTGGATCGTATTGACCGGCGAAGCCGCACTTGAGGACGACGCAGTTGCGAGCGACAAGGTGCGTCAAGCGGGTTTTAAGCACATGGTGGGCATTGGCGAGGAACACGAGAGTGCCAACGACGGCCGTCTTGCTTTCTTTTCGGTCCGCAACATTGCCGCGCGCTTCTGTGATATCGACGGCAGCGAGGAGCGCCTGGAGCTCTAGCGCGTCTCAAATTAACTACCCGTTCTGAATTAGCTAATGCCAGGAGGACACATGGACGGATTGAATACGGTGTTGGAGTATCTGACGTCAGTGCCGGCATGGTATTTGGCGACGAGCGTTGACGGACAGCCGCATGTGCGTCCGTTTTCGTTTGCGCAGATCCAGGACGGCAAGCTGTGGTTTGTAACGGCGCGCACCAAAGATGTGTGGCAGGAGCTGCTGCAAAATCAGCGCTTTGAGGCCACGAGTTGGTGGCCGGGCCATGGCTGGCTCATCTTGCGCGGGCGTGCCGGCTTGGATGACCGGGCTTTAGACAAAATGCGCGAAGCCGGGTGGAAGCATCTAGAGCGCCTGGGCGAGCACTATGAGGGGCCTAACGACCCCACGCTCGTCTTCTTTAGCGTCGAGGATCCCGAGGCTTTTATCTGCAATCACGACGAATGGGTGCCGGTCGAGCTCTAGCCAGCTGGCTCATCCTAACAACTTGGTTTTCGCATGGGCGGGCCCCGTATTGCCCGACGCCGTTAGGAGCGCCGGTCAATACGGGGCCCGCTCCATTTGTCAATTCCTTCAAGCGAATGTGTCGGGAATGTTTCAATGCATGAATATGCAAGCCATTTACGTGTTCATGCATCTTTTGGTGCTAAAGTTTCAACCCACTTCATAACGACCGCTGCGAAATGCGCATCGGTGCATAAATCGCAGACAAGGAGTCTGATATGTCTTTAAAGGTTGGAATCGTCGGCGCGGCTGGATATGCCGGAGCCGAGCTCATTCGCCTCGTGCTCGGCCATCCCGAGTTTGAACTTGTCGCCATTACGTCCAACGCCGATGCCGGCCAGCCGCTGTCTGCGGTGTATCCGAGCTTTGCCGGCGTGAGCGATCTGGTTTTCACCACGCATGACGCCCCCGAGCTCAAGAGCTGCGATGCGGTTTTTCTTGCCGTGCCGCACACGGCTGCCATGGCACAGGTGCCCGCGCTGCTTGCATCGGGCGTCTCCTGCTTTGATCTTTCGGCCGACTACCGCCTGAACGACGCGTCCGTCTTTGAGACGTGGTATGCCGCCGAGCATACGAGCCCCGAGCTGCTCAAGACCCGTGCCTTTGGCCTGCCCGAGCTATTCTGCCGGGACTTGGAGACCGCCGCATCCGACCATGCCGACGGCAAACCCGTGCTGGTCGCCTGCGCCGGTTGCTATCCCACCGCAACGAGCCTTGCCGCCGCGCCCGCCGTGCGCGCTGGCTGGGTTGCCCAGAGCGGCCCCGTGATCGTTGATGCCATCAGCGGTGTGACGGGTGCCGGCAAGTCCTGCAACGCTCGTACGCATTTTTGCAGCGCCGACGAGAACCTGGAAGCCTATGGCGTGGGCAAGCATCGCCACACGCCCGAGATTGAGCAAATCCTTGGCCTGACCGATCGCGTCGTCTTCACCCCGCATCTGGCACCGCTCAAGCGCGGCCTGCTCTCCACGGTGACGCTGCCGCTCACGCCGCAGGCCATCGACTCCCTGGCTCTTGAGGATGTCGTCGACTATTACAAGCAGTTCTACGCTGGACGCACCTTTGCGCGCGTGCTCGATGCCGGCCAGCAGCCCAAGACGGCTTCGGTCGTCGGCACCAACGCCGCCCAGATTGGCCTCGCGCTCAACAAGCGCGCGGGCGTGCTGGTGGCGACGGGCGCCATCGACAATCTGTGCAAGGGCGCTGCGGGCCAAGCGGTCCAGTGCGCCAACATCGTCTTTGGCTTTGACGAGCGACGAGGCTTGCCCACAGTGGCGTGCCCGGTGTAGCACATTCGATTGTTAACGATTTGGTAGTCGGGCATCGAGTGGGGCGCCACTCTTAAGCTGGTCTCATGATCACGACCGGCATGGCGCACCAACCGATGTCCGTTTTTTGTTTGACATAAGGAGTCATAAAGACGATGAATACCGAGCTGTTTGATATCAAGATTCGCGCCGTCGAGGGTGGCGTTACGGCTGCGGTTGGTTTTAAGGCTGCAGGCATCCACGCTGGGTTCCGCAAGAACCCCGAGCGTCTGGATTACGCGCTCGTCGCGCCCGATAAACCCTGTCCCGGTGCCGGCGTGTTTACGACTAACCGCTTTTGTGCGGCGCCCGTGCAGGTGAGCCGTGCCAACCTGGGCGGTGCCGACAAGGGCTATGGCGTCATCGCCGGCGTTTCGGTCAACTCTGGCAATGCCAACGCCGCCACGGGTGAGACCGGCCTTGCATGCGCGCGCGAGACGTGCAGCATCGCATCGCAGGTCATCGGCTGCGAACCCCAGCAGATTCTGGTTGCCTCCACGGGTGTGATTGGCCAGATTCTGCCGATCGACACGTTTGAGACCGCCATTCCTGCTGCCTACGAGGCGCTCTCCGCCCACGGTGGCGCCGATGCCGCTCGCGCCATCATGACGACCGACACGCACTCCAAGGAGTACGCCGTGTCCTATGTCAGCGAGGCTGCGGGTCATGCGGGCAATGTCTATACGGTAGGCGGAATGTGCAAGGGCTCGGGCATGATCATGCCCAACATGGCCACCATGATCGCAGTTATCACCACCGATGCCCCCGTCGAGCCTGCGGCACTTCATGCCCTGCTGCTCTCGACCGCCAAGCAGACTTTTAACAAGGTAACGGTCGATTCCGACACCTCGACCAACGACACCTGCATCATGCTTGCCTCCGGCGCCGCTGCCGCAGATGCCGAGGCCATCGTCGAGGGCACTGATGCCTTCGACGAGTTGGCATTTGCCGTGCACGAGGTGTGCGAGAGCCTGGCGCGCAATATCGCCGCCGATGGTGAGGGCGCATCCAAGCTTGTTACGGTCAACGTTACCGGCGCCGTGAACGACGAGGAAGCCGATATCGCCGCCCGTGCCGTTGCCAACTCGCCGCTCGTTAAGACCTGCATCGCCGGCCACGACTGCAACTGGGGTCGCGTTGCTATGGCACTCGGCAAGTGCGGCGTGAAGTTTAATCAGGAAGACGTTTCCATCGACATGATGGGCATGCCTGTCTGTCGCGACGGTCTGACTGTTCCCTTTGACGAGGACGAGGCTCTACGACGTTTCGAGGCGCCCGAGATCGTGATCTCGGCCGACTTGGGCGCAGGCGACGCGGCAACGACCGTGTGGACCTGCGACCTCACGCATGAGTACATCTCCATCAACGGCGACTACCGTTCCTAGATTCCAGGCACGCTGCGCATCTTGCCGCGATTGCGGACAGCTGAGCACGGCGCGATAACGATACGAAAGACGAGGCAGATTATGAAATTCGCACGCGATTGTCGTTCGAGCGAATCCAACGAAGCAACCGCGCAGCTGCTGTTCGAAGCGCTGCCGTGGATTAAGAACCTGACCGGCAAGACGGTTGTTATCAAATATGGCGGAGCCGCCATGGTTGATGAGCAGCTGCGCCGCGACGTGATGAGCGACATCGTTTTGCTCAAGATCATCGGTATGCGCCCCGTCATCGTGCACGGCGGCGGCAAGGCTATCAACGAGGCGCTGAGCCATTACGATATTCCCGTCGAGTTTAAGAACGGCCAGCGCGTGACCACGCCGGCGACTATGGATATCGTGCGCGAGGTGCTGGGCGGCAAGGTCAACCAGGAGCTGGTTGCTGCCATCAACCACCACGGCAACCTGGCCGTGGGCGTGTCGGGCAGCGATGCCGGCACGCTCATCGCCGAGCCGCTCGACCCCGAGCTCGGTCGCGTGGGCAAAGTGACGCACGTCAACACCGACTATATCGAGCGCTTACTCGACAGCGAGTACATCCCCGTCATCGCAACCGTCGCGGCGGGGGAGGACGGCGTTTTCTTCAACATCAACGCCGATACCGCCGCCGGTGCCGTTGCTGCGGCGCTCCACGCGCATAAGGCAATCTTTTTGACCGATGTCGATGGCCTGTACAAGGACTTTAGCGACAAGGACTCGCTTATCTCCAACCTAACGCTCGACGAGGTTAACGAGATGCTCTACGGCGGCGAGGTCGATAAGGGCATGATTCCCAAACTGCGCGCGGCCGTCGATGCGCTTGCCGGCGGCGTATTTCGTGCTCACATCATCAACGGCACCACGCCGCATTCGCTGCTGCTGGAGCTGCTGACCGATGCCGGCGTCGGTACCGTGATCCATTCCACCGAGACGGCTTACGAGTTCGATACGCATCCGCATCCGCTTTCGACGTTTGCTGCGCGTCTGACCGAGAACCTCGACGAGGTCGAGAAGCTTCAGACGGTCTAGCTGACCCGCAGCCGCCCCATTCCTGCATCCATAGCCCCGCGCCGTCCGGCGCTCAACGAAAGGCATCCCATGTCACTTGCAGCTCAGCAATCGCTTGAATCCCATTACGTTATGCATACCTTTGGCCGCTCTCCGGTCGAGTTTGTCGAGGGCCACGGCATGAAGCTCACCGGCGACGATGGCCGTGAGTACCTCGACTTTCTTGCCGGCATCGGCGCGTGCAGCCTAGGTCATGGCAACCTGGCTGTGCTCTCGGCGCTCGAGGCACAGACCAAAAAGCTCATGCATGTCTCCAATTACTTCTACATCGAGCAGCGTGGACAGGTCGCGGCGCTGCTGTCCAAGCTTGCTAACGACGACGTAGATGGTGCGCGCGTGCTTGCCGATGCCATTGCCGCCGGCGATGAGACCACGGCAGCTGCTCTTGGTGCCCCGGCTGCGGGTGAGCAGGTGTGGGAGACCTTCTTTGCCAACTCCGGCGCCGAGGCCAATGAGGGCTCGATGAAGCTCGCGCGCTTGTACGCCAAGCGTGCCGGTAACGGCGGCAACACCATCGTGTGCATGCGCGGCGGCTTCCACGGCCGTACGCTCGAAACCATTGCCGCCACCATGCAGGATTGGCTGCAGGATAGTTTTCGCCCACTGCCGGGTGGCTTTGTGGCCTGCACGCCCAACGATGTCGATGAACTGCGTGCAATCTTTAAGCAGCTGGGGAGCGAAATTTGTGCCGTGATGCTCGAGCCGATCCAGGGTGAGAGTGGCGTGCACCCCATGACCGAGGAGTTTATGGCGGCAGCGCGCGACCTGGCACACGAAGTGGGCGCCGTGCTTATCGCCGACGAGGTCCAGTGCGGTATCTTCCGCACGGGTAAGCCGTTTGCGTTCCAGACCTATGGCGTGGAGCCCGACATCATGAGCCTTGCCAAGGGCATTGCTGATGGCGTGCCCATGGGTGCCGTCGTGGCAAAGAAGGAGATTGCCGACGTGTTTAAGCCGGGCGACCACGGCTCGACCTTTGGCGGTAGCTGCTTGGCCATCGCGGCGTGTGCCGCGACGCTCTCCGCGCTTGTGCGCGGCGATTATGCCGAGCATGCTGCCAAGGTGGGTGCCTATATGGAGCAGGCGCTGGCTAAGCTTCCGCACGTGGTAGAGGTGCGTGGCCGTGGCCTGATGCTCGGCTGCGATCTGGACGATGCTGCGGGTGATGCACACGACGTTGTGGCCCGTGCATTGGGGGTTGGTGCCGTAATCAACGCTACAGGTGCACATACGCTGCGTTTCCTGCCGCCACTCGTCTGCGAGGAAGCCGACGTGGACAGTCTGATCGAGATCCTGTCGGGTGTCTTGGGCTAACGCGGCGCAATAACTCAATTTGGACCGGGTTCCGGACTGCGGGCGTGCCCTATGTGGCATGATTCAGCGGTCTGGAGCCCGTTTTGCCTTAGATTTGCTAAGGCAGGGAGACCCGCTGGTCAAAAAACATCAATTATGAGTACTGTTATCGATTTGGTAGCAGCAATTTTGGACTAATAAGGCCAGATGGCAAGTCGAAATGGCGATGAATGCACGATTTTGATCTAACTGTTAGTCCTTATAATGGACATATGTTGCGTAACTTAAGCAAATACTATCTTTTTATATGTTGTAAACAAAGTAGCAGTACTCATTTTCGCCATTTTTTGGCCACGGCCTTTGTGACAGACGTGCTGGCGGGTTCGAATCCCTCTGCGATGGGCCTGAAAAAAAGAAAGGCCTCCATCGCTGGAGGCCTAACAATTCAGTGGTGGGCGATGAGGGATGTCGCGTGCGGCTGACGCCGCCCGCTTTCGCTTCGGGCCTACGGCCCTCGCGTGCTGCGCTGGAAAACGCTTCGCGTTTCCTCAGCTCCGCACCCTGGGGGTTCGAATCCCATGCGCTGGGACCAAACAAAAACGGTCCCCTTGCGAGGACCGTTTCCAATTCAGTGGTGGGCGATGAGGGATTCGAACCCCCAGCCTTGTGCGTGTAAAGCACCTGCGCTAACCGTTGCGCCAATCGCCCGTGCGGAGAGAGTATAGCAAAACAATCGCCTCATTCACCTCATATCCATTAAAGGTAACTCGCGCGTGTCACAGCGGAGCTGATTCAGTTGAGATTGCCTGAACATTCCGCCCCTCTTTACGCCCTCGGGTATACTCAAAAGCTACTGATTCGATTTGATGCCCAGCAACAGCAGAGGGGATAGTATATGTGCGGTTTTGTCGGTTTTGTCGGTGGGACGGATAACCAATCCGAGGTGCTCACCAAGATGATGGACCGCATCGTCCATCGCGGTCCCGACATGGGCGGTCAGTTTATCGACGGCCGCGTTGCCCTCGGCTTCCGCCGCCTGTCGATCCTCGACCTGACCGAGGCTGGCGCCCAACCCATGGCCAACGAGGACGGTAGCGTCGTCATTGTCTTCAACGGCGAGATCTACAACTTCCAAGAACTCCGTTCCGAGCTCGAGGCCAAGGGCTACAAGTTCCACTGCGGCGCCGACACCGAGAGCCTCCTGCACGGCTACGAGGAGTGGGGCGAGGCCGTACTCGATCGCTTGCGCGGTATGTACGCCTTCGTCATCTGGGACAAAAAGAAGAACAAGCTTTTTGGCGCCCGCGACATCTTTGGCATCAAGCCGCTTTACTACTATCCCATGGCCGATGCGGGCGACGGCGCTCCGGGCGTGCTCTTTGGTTCCGAGATCAAGAGCTTCCTGGACTACCCGCACTTCCACAAGGCGGTCAACAAAAAGGCCCTGCGTCCGTACATGACGCTGCAGTATTCGGCAACCGAGGAGACCTTCTTCGAGGGTGTCTACAAGCTGCCGCCGGCGCACTACTTTACCGTCGATATCCCGACCGGCAAGATGAACATCGAGCGCTACTGGGATTGCGATTACTCTGCCGTCGAGAAGCCATTCGAAGAGTATGTCGATGAGCTGGACGAGGTCGTGCACGAGAGCGTCGAGGCCCATCGCATCGCCGACGTCAAGGTCGCGTCGTTCCTCTCCGGTGGCGTCGACTCCAGCTACATCGCCGCTTGCCTCATGCCCGACAAGACCTTCTCGGTGGGCTTTGACTACAAGAACTTCAACGAGACCAACTACGCCAAGGAGCTTTCCGATAAGCTCGGCGTCGAAAACGTTCGCAAGATGATTACCGCCGACGAGTTCTTCGGTGCGCTCGAGGACATCCAGTATCACATGGACGAGCCGCAGTCCAACCTGTCTTCCGTGCCGCTGTGGTTCTTGGCCGAGATGGCCCGCAAGGACGTCACCGTGGTGCTTTCGGGCGAAGGCGCCGACGAACTCTTTGGCGGCTACGCCTACTACGAGGATACGGTCCCGGTGCGCAAGTACAAAAAGATGGTGCCGCTGCCCGTCCGTCGCGCGCTCGGTAACCTGGCGCTGCATATGCCGTACTTCAAGGGACATAACTTCCTGGTCAAGGGTGCCGAGATCCCCGAGAAGTCGTTCCTGGGACAGGCTCTGGTATGGCCGGAGCGCGAGGTCGACGGCGTGCTCAAGCCCGAGTACAACACCGGCGATGGCGCCTTCGAGCTTGCCGCTCCCATCTATGCGCGCGTGAAGGGTCAGCCCGAGCTGGTCAAGAAGCAGTACCTGGACATGAACATGTGGCTCCCGGGCGACATTCTGCTCAAGGCCGACAAGATGTGCATGGCACACTCACTGGAGCTGCGCGTGCCCTTCCTGGACCGCAAAGTCATGGAGTTCGCCGAGCACATTCCCGACCGCTACCGCATCAACGAGAACGGCAACAAACAGGTACTCCGCCACGCTGCCAACAAGTCGCTGCCCGATGAGTGGGCCACCCGTCCCAAGGTGGGCTTCCCGGTGCCGATTGTCTACTGGCTGCGCGAGCAAAAGTGGTACGACTATGTCAAGGAGTACTTCACCGCGCCGTGGGCAAGCGAGTTCTTCGATACCGACGAACTCATGCACCTGCTCGATCTGCACTTTGCGGGCAAGGGCGATTTCCAGCGCAAGATCTATACGCCGCTCGTGTTCTTGGTGTGGTACAAGCGCTTCTTTATCGACGAGGACCAGCCCGCTGTTCAGGCTGCCTAGCCTCGGCTGACGAACGCCTGCGCGTAACGGCTCCTCCGGGAGCCGTTTTTGCGTGGGTGCGTTTCAGTTACTATAAAACCGTCCCTGCCAAATGGCTGAGAAAGGTGAAAGATGCACCATTCGGATTCCGCGACCGTGACCACGGTCGATACGCTTGCCAAGCTTCTCGATGTGTGCGGCGAGCTGCGCGCATCAGAGCAGGTTGACGAGCGTGCCGTGACCGGCTGCTCGTTTGATTCGCGCGCGGTCTCGGCAGGTGACGTGTTCTTCTGCAAAGGTGCTGCCTTTAAGCCCGCGTTTTTGAGCATGGCGCTCGATGCGGGCGCCGTCGCATTTGTGTGCGAGGAGTCACTGGTCGAGTCTCTGGAGCCGCTGGCGCAGGAGGGCGGTGCTGCGATGCTGGTTGTTGATAGCGTTCGCACGGCCATGGCCCTGTTGCCGCCGGAGGTCTACGACCGTCCCGACCACGACGTCAAGATCGTGGGTATCACCGGTACCAAGGGAAAGACCACGGCCGCTTTTATGCTCCAGTCGATTATCAAAGCGGCGGGCGAGTCCTGCGGCATGATCGGCTCGGTGAGTACCGACGATGGCATCGAGTGCTACGAGAGCACCAATACTACGCCCGAGGCCCCCGAGGTCTGGCGCCATATCGCCAACTGCCGCACGTCCGGTCGCCAGTCCATGGTCATGGAGGTTTCGAGCCAGGCGCTCAAGTACCAACGCGTCGAGAATCTGCCGTTTGACGTGGCGTGCTTCCTCAACATCGGCCGCGACCACATCTCGCCGATCGAACACCCCACGTTTGAGGATTATTTTGAGAGCAAACTCAGGATCTTTGACCAGGCAAAGACCGCCGTGGTGAATCTGGGCACCGAAGAGGTCGACCGTGTGCTGGAGGCAGCGTCGACGGCCGAGCGCTTGGTGACCGTTGGCGTCGAGCATCCCGAGGCAAGTCTGTGGGCGAGCGACGCACGCATGGTCGGCTTTAGCATCGAGTTCAACTTGCATGGCCTGTGTGCCGACGAGTCCGAGGCGGGGGAGAAGGTCCTGCTGGGCATCGCGGGCGACTTTAACGTGGAGAACGCGCTGGTCGCTATCGCCGCCGCGCGCGAGATCGGCATCGGTATCGAGGCTATCAAGAAGGGCCTCTCCAAACTGCGTGTGCCGGGCCGTATGGAGGTCGTGGAGTCGAAGGACGGCCGCGTGATCTGCGTCGTCGACTATGCGCACAACCAGCTTTCGTTCCGTTCGCTTTTCTCGTCGGTCAAGCGCGCGTTTCCCGCCAGCCCGGTCATCGCGGTGTTTGGCGCTGCCGGCGGCAAGGCGCAGGAGCGCCGCGAGCAGCTTCCGCGCGAGGCCGCACCGTATTCCGACCTGATGATTTTTGCCAATGAGGACCCGGCTCACGAGGACCCGATGAAGGTCTGTCGCGAGCTTGCCGAACATGTTCCCGACGATACGCCGAACAAGATCATCCTCGATCGCGAAGCTGCCGTGCATGCGGCGTTCAAGGCGGCGCGCGAGGAGTACGTCAACCCCGATGCTCCTACCATTGTCTTGCTGCTGGCAAAGGGTGACGAGGAGCTCATGCACGTGGGCGACGAGTTCGTGCCCATCGAGAGCGACCTTTCGTTGGCCAATCGCCTGATCGATGTTACCCAGTTTGACTAATGAACCATGATGGCGGCGGCGCCCTGAGTGCGCTGTCGCCATAAGCGTGTTCCCTCAATCAAAACATGCCGTCCAAGTCCAAATCCTTCTACGTAAACGGAGTAACCATGTCCCACAATACCCTGCCGACCGTTGCCGAGCTTTCGGGCGAGATGCGCGAGCGCTTGGCCAAGGTCAAGTACGTCTTTACCGACCTGGATGCCACGATGCTTGCACCCGGCTCGTGCGTGCTGCGCGACAACGACGGCAACCCCTCGACCAAACTCGTCGAGGCCGTCGTGGCGCTCGCTCGCGCTGGTATTCAGGTGGTTCCCACCTCGGGCCGCAACCGTACCATGATCCACGAGGACGCGCGCGTGCTCGGCCTCAACTCCTACATCGGCGAGATGGGCGGCCTGGTCATGTACGATCTCAAAGCCAACGATTGGGAGTATCTGACCGGCGACATGTCCTACGACCCCTCTTGCGGCCTCACGCCGCACCAGGTGATCGAGCAGACCGGCGTGTGCGAGAAGATCCTCGCCCGCTGGCCGCACAAGATCGAGTATCACAACGACATGTCGACCGGCTACAAATACCGCGAGGTCACCGTCGGCATGCGCGGCGATGTGCCCGACGATGAGGTTCAGGCCATCCTGGACGAGGCCGGCTGCGGTCTGATTTGGGCTTGCAACGGCCACCTGACTCACCTGTCCAAGCCGACGACGCTCGAGCTCGATCGCGTCGAGGACGGTCGCGCATTCAACATCAACCCCGCGGGCCTCAACAAAGGCGTCGCCATTGCGCGCTTCTGTGAGCACCTAGGGATCGAGCGCGAGGAGACGTTGGCGCTCGGCGACTCCGAGTCCGACTTCTACATGGCCGATCACGTGGGCACGTTCTGCCTAGTCGAGAATGGCCTGACGAGCGCCGGCGCGCCCGAGTTTCTGGCTGCTTGCGAGAACGCTTTCGTTACGCGCGGCAAAATTGTCGATGGTTGGGCGGCGACGGCAGAGCTGCTGGTCGCGGCGCGTTCGTAGCGCGGCGTCGCTGCACTTGGACATGTCTTTTCGAGAGAGACTGGTGAGGTAATGTCCGATATCGAGAATCCGGCAGGCGACACGCGCCCGATTGGCGTGTTCGATTCTGGTTTGGGCGGTCTGACGGTTGCGCGCGCGATTGCGACGGCGCTGCCGCACGAGTCCGTCTACTACTTTGGCGACACCAAGCGCTGCCCCTACGGCACCCGCACCGAGGATGAAGTGCGCTCGTTTGCGTTGCAGGCGGGTCGTTGGCTTTCGAAGCACGACGTCAAGATTATGGTCATCGCCTGCAACACGGCGACCGCTGCGGCCTTGCGTCTGGCCCAGCAGGTGCTCGACGTTCCCGTGATCGGCGTGATCGCGCCGGGTGCCCGTGCGGCAATCAACAGCACCCGCTCGCGTCGCGTGGGCGTGCTCGCCACCAACCTCACCATTCGCTCGGGCGCCTACACGCGCGCCATTCAGGATCTAGATGCCGGCGTCGATGTATACGGCTGTCCTGCCTCGAGCTTTGTCGAGGTTGTCGAACACGAGCTTGCCTCGGGTGCACATCTGCAGGAACAGTGGCTTGAGAACGAGGATATCTTCGATACGCCTGCCGTGCGTGCGCTGGTGGGTGCCACGGTTGAGCCGCTGCGCGACCACGGTATCGATACCGTGGTGCTCGGCTGTACGCATTTTCCGCTGTTGGTGGGACCTATCCGCCATGCGCTGGGGCCTGGGGTGCGCGTCGTGAGTTCCGCCGAGGAGACCACACGCGAGCTGACCGATATCCTCACGCGCCGCGAGCAGCTGGCGGGCGACGCCGCCGAGCCGCAGCATCGTTTTGCCACGACGGCCGATAACATTGCCGAGTTTGCGGTGGCGGGCAGCTTTATCTTTGGTCAGCCGCTTAAGAGCATCGAACATATCGATATCGACGAACTGAAATAGATGTAAGGCAGCCCCAAAGGCTTCGCCACATCTTTTGCCGAAAGGATATTTCTATGGAGTATATGCAGGTCAACCGCGCCAACGGCCGCGCCGCCGATGAGCTGCGCCCCATCAAGCTTACTCGCGGCGTCATGAAGCACGCCCACGGCTCGTGTTTGGCCGAGTTCGGTGACACGTGCGTGCTGTGCGCCGCCACTATCGAGGAGGGCGTGCCGGGCTGGCGAAAGGGAGCTAAGGCCGGCTGGGTGACCGCGGAATACGCCATGCTGCCGGCGTCGACCGGCAAGCGCTGCAAGCGCGAACACGCCAACCGCAAGGGTCGCTCCATGGAGATCGAGCGCCTCATTGGCCGCAGCCTGCGTACCGTCGTCAACATGAAGGCGCTCGGCGAGTACACCGTCACCGTCGACTGCGATGTGATTCAGGCCGATGGCGGCACGCGTACAGCGAGCATCACCGGCGCCTGGGTGGCGCTGCACGACGCCCTCGCCATGTGGGTCGAGGCGGGCAAGATCGAGCGCATCCCGCTTATCGGTCAGGTGGCTGCCATCTCCATGGGCGTTGTCGACGGCAATACGCTGCTTGACCTCGATTATTCCGAGGACAGCCATGCCGAGGTCGACATGAACCTCGTCGCCACCGACACCGGTGAGATGATCGAGCTCCAGGGCACCGGCGAGCAGGCGCCCTTCGACCGCAAACGCCTCAACGCCCTGCTCGACCTGGGCGACAAAGGCATCGCCGAGCTCATCGAGCTCCAGCGCCAAGCCATCGCCTAACCTGCCAAAAAGGGACAGGTTTATTTTGGCAGGTTTTATCTGCTGAAATGCTGCGTTGAAAGGTCCGATTGCCTGAGAGGGGAGAGGTCAAGTGCCCAAACGCCCCTCACGCGGCATTGATATAGAGACAAGGAGGCCAGTCATGGCACTTGAGAAGATTGACATCGACACCCTCGACCCGGCGGCGACCATCGTCGTGGCAACCGGAAACGCTCATAAGCTCACCGAGATCGAGGCCATTTTGGGCAAGGTTATGCCCGAGGTTCGCTTTGTGGCGCTCGGCCAGCTGGGCGATTTTGAGGACCCCGAGGAAAACGGCACGACGTTTTTGGAGAACGCCATCATCAAGGCACAGGCTGCGGTCGAGGAGACGGGCCTTATGGCCATTGCCGACGATTCTGGCTTGGTCGTTGATGCCCTGGACGGCGAGCCTGGCGTGTATAGCGCGCGCTATGCGGGCGTGCACGGCGACGATGCCGCCAACAACGCCAAGCTTCTCGTTAACCTGGAAGGCGTGGCGGACGAGGATCGCACCGCGCGCTTTATGAGCGTCGTCGCGCTCATCGACACGGACGGTCTGGTTACCTATGGCGAGGGCGCCTGCGAGGGCGTTATTGCGCACGAGGGCCGCGGCGACCATGGTTTTGGCTATGACCCGCTGTTCCTGCCGGTCGACACGCCGGGCAAGACCATGGCCGAGCTGACGGCTGACGAGAAGAACGCCATCAGCCATCGTTTCCACGCGCTCGAGCATCTGTCCGCCAAGCTGACGGGCGAGGAGTAGGTCATGCGTGCGGTGGTGCAGCGCGTGCTCAACGCCGGCGTGACGGTCGACGGCGAGTGCGTGGGCCGCATTGGACGCGGCTACCTGGTGCTGCTGGGTGTGGGCCATGGCGATACGCGTGCCGAGGCCGACAAGCTGTGGGGCAAGCTCCGGGGCTTGCGCATTAACGAGGACGAGAACGGCAAGACCAACTTGGCGCTTGCCGATGTCGACGGCGAGGTGCTCGTGGTGTCGCAGTTCACGCTGTTCGCCGACTGCCGCCACGGTCGCCGCCCATCGTTTACGGATGCCGGCGCCCCCGATGTCGCCAACGAGCTCTACGAGTACTTCCTGACGCTTGTGCACGAGGACGTTGAGCATGTGGCGCACGGTATCTTTGGCGCCGACATGAAGGTCGACCTGGTCAACGACGGCCCATTCACCATCGTCTTGGACACCGACAACCTTTAGGTTACGCGGTTTTACCAAACCGCGTAACAACTGGTCATGCGAGATTGTCGTCTGGTACGTATTCGAGACCGGGCTTATTTAGCTACTTGCGTATGGCCACAACAGGGTGCTATAGTATTAGAGTTTTGTCTATCTTAGGGGTATTATCCCCTTTTTGAATTGCACCTTCTGGAGGCCCTGTTCATGGAAGAGATGGAAGTCAATCACGTCGACGACATCCACGAGAAGCTGACCGATATGGTGGGCGATCGCGTCAAGGTTAAGGCCAACATGGGCCGTACCCGCGTCGTCGAGCGCATGGGCACCATCAAGAGCGTCCACCCGGCCGTCTTCATTGTCGAGGTCGACGAGCGTCGTGGCCGCAAGTCGCGTCAGTCCTACCAGTATATCGATGTGCTCACCGGTCAGGTCGAGCTGTTCGACCCCGAGAGCGGCGAGCACATCTTTACCCCGCTCGGCAATCAGCTCGAGGAGCATTAACGGTGACCGATCGGTCCCTGACTCTTTCCGCGCCGGCAAAGATTAACCTCTACCTGGGGGTTCATACCGAGCGCGATGACCGCGGCTACCACAGGGTCGATTCCCTGATGGCGGCCGTCGGTCTTTCCGATACCGTGACGGTCACGCCGTCGCAGGTGCTGACCGTCCAGACGGTTCCAGCATCAGATTTTCCCATGCAAAAGAATACGGCGTATCGGGCTGCGGTTGCTATGGCCGAGCATTATGGTCGCGAGGCAAACATCTGCGTGACGATTGAGAAGCGCATTCCATTGTGCGCCGGCTTGGGCGGCCCCTCGACGGATGCGGCCGCGGTCATTGTCGCCTTGGCGGAGCTCTGGGGCATTGATCGCACCGACCCAGCGCTCGACGACATTGCGCGGGGCATTGGTGCTGACGTCCCGTTCTTTTTGCACGCGAGCCCTGCGTTCTACGTAGGCGGGGGAGACGTGCTGGCAACTGAGTACTCCGTGCTGCCCGCGACGCCCGTCGTACTGGTTAAGCCGCGCGAGGCAAGCGTTTCGACAATTGAAGCCTATCGACGTTTTGACGAGGCCCCGGTGCCTGCGGACAAGCCCGGCGCGATAGCTTCTGCCTTGCGTGCTGGTGATGCCGAGACGGCATATGCGCTCATTCATAACAACCTAGGTGTCATTTCCGCACGGATGGAGCCGCAGATTCAAACGGTTCTCGATTGGCTGCGTAAACAGGACGGCACCGTTGCTGTAGATGTGTGCGGATCGGGCGCCTGTTCGTTTGCCATTTGCGACACCGCCGCCACGGCCGAAAGGCTTGCGGACGCTGCCCAGCAAAAAGGCTGGTGGGCCTGCGCGACTGAGCTTATTCCCAATACGGTTCAAATCGACGCTTCAAAGAAATAAAAATTTCTCTAGCACGCGGCGAAAATCTTTGTTACTATAGTCGAGCTAACGGGTTGTGGCTCAGTTTGGTAGAGCACTGCGTTCGGGACGCAGGGGTCGCTGGTTCAAATCCAGTCAACCCGACCAGAGCATGAGGAGGGACCGCTTCTTGCGGTCCCTTTTTTTAGCTAGTGTTGTGATACCGCGATACCCGCGGTATACTCATTCGAGCTTGTCTCGCTGTATTGTGGAGGTCTACATGTTTGGACTGAGGGCTCCTGAGCTCATCATTATTCTCGTCGTTGTCCTGATTATCTTCGGGCCCAAGAACCTGCCGAAGCTCGGCAAGTCCCTCGGCTCTACCGTCAAGAATATCCGCGAGGGTATGGAGGGCGACGATAAGGCCGAGACCAAGCAGGCCGAGGAGGTCGTGGTCGAGCAGTCCGAGGAGGACAAAGAGATCGCTGAGCTCGAGGCCAAGCTCGCTGCTGCCAAGAAGAAGCAGGCAGAGGACAGCGACGCGGACGCAGAGTAGTCCCATCCCTTTGGGGTGAGCACCTGACCGGCTTGCCCGCAGGCTAGCCGGTCTTTTTCGTTTTGTTGACAGTTGATTGTTGATCAGAGTTGGGGAGATATCCGTATGGACGCAAGCCAGATCGTACTGACCGCTGAGGGCCGCCAGAAGCTCGTCGAGGAGCTCGCTTGGCGTGAGGGCGATTACGCCAAGGAGATCGTCGAGGACATCAAGGAAGCCCGCGCGTTCGGCGACCTTTCGGAGAACTCCGAGTACGACGCCGCTAAGGACAAGCAGGCCCAGAACGCCGCTCGTATTGCCGAGATCCAGGCCATCCTCGCCAACGCTCAGGTTGCTGCCACCACGGGCGACCTGACCGTCTCCATCGGTTCCACCGTTTCGCTGATTGATCCCAACGGCGAGGTCATGGAAGTCACGCTCGTCGGTACCACCGAGACCAACTCGCTCGAGCACAAGATCTCCAACGAGTCTCCGGTCGGTCACGCCATCATCGGTCACGGCGAGGGCGACTCCGTCGAGGTCGTTACGCCTTCCGGCAAGACTCGCGTCTACACCATCGCCAAGATCGCACGCTAGACCACGGTCCCGCGTAAAGGTATGTTTTCGCTCCCTGGGACCGAATCCTGGGGAGCGTTTTAGTTTGAGGAGCTAACTTATGGCAGAGAACCAGAACGCCGCCGATCAGGCATCGACGCTCAACGACGAGCGCGCCACCCGCCTGGCCAAGCGCGCCGCCCTGTTCGAGGCGGGCCAGAACCCCTATCCCGAGCACTCTGAGCTTGAGGACTACGTCGCCGATATCGAGACTAAGTACGCCGATCTTGCCGATGGTGAGGACACCGAGGATGTCGTGAAGATCGCCGGCCGTGTGGTCGCCAAGCGCGGTCAGGGCAAGATCATGTTCATCGTCGTGCGCGATGCGACTGCCGAGATTCAACTGTTCTGCCGCATCAACGACATGGACGAGGCTGCCTGGAATACGCTCAAGGCCCTCGACCTGGGCGACATCCTGGGCGTGACCGGCGTGGTCGTGCGCACCCAGCGCGGCCAGCTTTCCGTTGCCCCTAAGAGCGCGACCCTGCTTTCCAAGGCCGTTCGTCCGCTGCCCGAGAAGTTCCACGGTCTTTCCGACAAGGAGACCCGCTATCGCCAGCGCTATGTTGACCTGATCGCCAACGACGACGTTCGCGAGACCTTCCGTAAGCGTTCGCAGATTCTCTCCACCTTCCGTCGCTTTATGGAGTCCGACGGCTACATGGAGGTCGAGACCCCCATCCTGCAGACCATCCAGGGCGGCGCTACTGCCAAGCCGTTCATTACCCACTTCAACGCGCTCGATCAGGAGTGCTACCTGCGTATTGCCACCGAGCTGCACCTCAAGCGCTGCATCGTCGGTGGTTTTGAGCGCGTGTTCGAGATCGGCCGCATCTTCCGTAACGAGGGCATGGACCTCACCCACAACCCCGAGTTCACCACGATGGAGGCCTACCGTGCCTTCTCCGACCTCGAGGGCATGAAGGCGCTCGCCCAGGGCGTCATTAAGGCGGCTAACAAGGCCATCGGCAACCCCGAGGTCATCGAGTACCAGGGCCAGACCATCGACCTTTCTGGTGAGTGGGCCAGCCGTCCCATGACCGACATCGTCTCCGATGTGCTCGGCAAGCAGGTCACCATCGACACGCCGGTCGAGGAGCTTGCTTCCGCCGCGCGTGAGAAGGGCCTGGAGATTAAGCCCGAGTGGACCGCCGGCAAGATTATCGCCGAGATCTACGATGAGCTGGGCGAGGACACCATCGTCAACCCGACCTTCGTGTGCGATTACCCCATCGAGGTCAGCCCGCTTGCCAAGCGTTTTGAGGACGACCCGCGCCTGACGCACCGCTTTGAGCTGGTTATTGCCGGCCACGAGTACGCCAACGCGTTCTCCGAGCTCAACGACCCGGTCGACCAGGCCGAGCGCTTTGCCGCCCAGATGGCCGAGAAGGCCGGCGGCGACGATGAGGCCATGGAGTATGACGAGGACTACGTGCGCGCCCTCGAGTACGGTATGCCTCCCGCGGGCGGTATTGGCATTGGTATCGACCGCGTGGTCATGCTGCTTACCAACCAGGCTTCTATCCGCGACGTGCTGCTGTTCCCGCACATGAAGCCCGAGAAGGGTTTCCAGTCCGGTGCCGCTGCCGCCAAGGCTGCCGAGGCCGGCAACGCCGCGAGCCCATTCGTTAAGTCGCTTAAGCCCACGCTCGATTACTCCAAGATCGCCGTTGAGCCGCTGTTTGAGGAGTTCGTCGACTTTGATACCTTCTCCAAGAGCGACTTCCGCGCTGTGAAGGTCAAGGCATGCGAGGCCGTCAAGAAGTCCAAGAAGCTGCTGAACTTTACGCTCGACGACGGCACCGGCACCGACCGCACCATCCTCTCCGGTATTCACGCTTATTACGAGCCCGAGGACCTGGTTGGCAAGACCTTGCTCGCCATCACCAACCTGCCTCCGCGCAAGATGATGGGTATTCCCAGCTGCGGCATGCTGATCAGCGCTGTCCACGAGGAGGAGGGCGAGGAGCGCCTCAACCTGATCCAGCTCGACGCCTCCATCCCCGCCGGCGCAAAGATGTACTAACTAGTTACGCGGTTCTACGAACCGCGTAACGGCTCGACGCTGCGCGGGCCGCATTTGGACAATCTGACGTTCAACTTCAAGGGCGC
>CAJMRD010000030.1 GCA_905215725.1 uncultured bacterium
GGCAAGCTAGTCATCGAGATCATTCAGAAGATTGCGGGCCGCGAGCTTCCGCTCAAGGTCCAGACGATTGTGAGCTATGTGGGCATCGCGCTCTTTGCGCTGCTGTTTGTCTATATGCTTCGTTCCGACATCCTTCGATTTATTCTGTAGGGGAGTGTTTGGATTGTCTTTATCCCATCCTTTGCCTCGCGAGCTGACGCGCCCCGTGCATGTGGGCGGCGTGCAGATCGGTGGCGGCGCGCCGGTGGTGGTCCAATCTATGACCTGCACCGATACCGCTGATGCCCAGGCAACGCTTGCGCAAGTGTGCGCGTTGGCGCAGGCTGGCTGCGATATCGTGCGCGTGAGCGTGCCCTCCGAGGCCGCGCTTGAGGGCTTCCGCACCATCTGTGCCGAGTCTCCGGTGCCGATTGTCGCCGATATCCACTTTAACCATAAGCTCGCCATTGGTGCCGTTGAGGCCGGTGCCGCCAAGCTGCGCATCAATCCCGGCAATATCGGCGATTGGGCCAAGGTTGACGCGGTGATCGATGCTGCGGGTGCCTCGGGCTGTGCGATTCGCATTGGCGTGAACGCGGGCTCGCTTGAGCAAGATATTGCCGAGCGCGACGACCTCACGCAGCCCGAAAAGCTCGTGATGTCGAGCGAGCGCTTCGTCAAGCACTTTGAGGATCGCGGCTTTACGAACATTGTGCTTTCGGCCAAGGCCCATAGCGTGCAAACGACGCTCGATACCTATCGAGCCCTGTCACGTGAGATTCCCCACGTTCCGCTTCACCTGGGCGTGACGGAGGCGGGGACCAAGCTTCAGGGCACCATCAAGAGCTCTGTAGGCTTGGGTATCTTGCTTTCCGAAGGCATCGGCGACACCATGCGTGTGTCGCTCACGGCCGATCCGGTTGAGGAGCCGCCGGTCGCCTGGGGAATTCTACAGTCGCTGGGCCTGCGTCGCCGTGGTCCCGAGATTGTCTCGTGCCCCACGTGCGCCCGCTGCCAGGTTAACCTCATTCCCATCGCCGAGGAGGTCACCGAGCGGCTTAAGAACTATTCCGCGCCGCTTTCGATTGCCGTCATGGGATGTGCCGTTAATGGCCCCGGTGAGGCTTCTGATGCCGACCTAGGCGTTGCTTGCGGACGTGGTCAGGCCTTGCTCTTTTCGCATGGCCAGATCATTGGTAAAGTAGCTGAGGACCAAATTGTCGACGCGCTTATGGCAGAGGTCGACAAGCTTATTGAGGAGAAATAAATGACCCGAGCAATGTATATGTCTAAGCTCTATGCGCCGACGCTTAAAGAGGATCCGGCGGACGCTGAGCTCGCCAGCCACCGCCTGCTGCTCCGTGCCGGCATGATCCGCAAGGAGGCCGCCGGTCTGTATTCCTACCTGCCGCTCGCATGGCGCTCGATTCGCAAGATTGAGAACATCGTGCGCGACGAGATGGACACCGCCGGCGCCCAGGAGCTTATGATGCCTATCATGGTCGATGCCGAGTTGTGGCGTGAGTCCGGCCGTATCGATGCCTATGGCAAGGAGCTTGTGCGCTTTGACGACCGTCATGGTCGCGAGTTCGTGCTGGGCCCCACCCACGAGGAGACTGTCACCGCCCTGGTGCGCAATGAGCTGCGCTCCTATAAGCAGCTGCCCGTCAACCTCTACCATATCCAGGATAAGTTCCGCGACGAGTTCCGCCCCCGCTTTGGTCTGATGCGCGGTCGCGAGTTCATCATGAAGGATGCCTACAGCTTCTCCGCCACGCAGGAGAGCCTGCAGGAGGAGTACGACAAGATGAAGCAGGCCTACGCCAACATCTGCGAGCGCTGCTACATCAAGGCTCTACCCGTTGTCGCCGACTCCGGCGAGATCGGCGGCGACACCTCCGTCGAGTACATGGCTCTGGCTGACGCCGGCGAGGCCTCGCTCGTCTACTGCGACGATTGCGGCTTTGCTGCCGATGACGAGGCTGCAAGCACCAAGGTCGTTGTGACCGAGGGCCCCGGCGACGGCACGCTCACCAAGGTCGAGACTCCGGGTATGGGTACCATTGAGGCCGTCGCCAAGTTCTTTGGCTTCCCCGAGAACGGTACGCGCAAGTCTCTGGCACTCATCGACGCCGAGGGCAAGCCCGTCGTGGCCATTGTTCCGGGTGACCACGAGCTCAACGATTGCAAGGCCGAGCATGTCTTTGGCAAGGACTATCGCATGATGACTGATGAGGAGCTCCAGACCTACGGTCTGCATAAGGGCTTTATCGGACCGGTTGACCTGCCCGAGGGCATTCGCCTGGTGTGCGACGAGAGCCTGCGCGAGTCCAAGCAGTGGACCTGCGGTGCCAACGAGGTCGATTATCACTTTACCGGTGCCTGCCCCGAGCGCGACTTTACCGTCGACGAGTGGGCCGATCTGGTCACCGTCGTGGCCGGCGATCCTTGCCCGCACTGCGGCAAGCCCCTCTCCGCTGCTCGCGGTATCGAGGTCTCCCAGGTCTTCCAGCTGGGCACCAAATACTCCGAGGCCATGGGTGCCACCTTTATGGACGAGGACGGCAAGGAGAAGCCGCTTATCATGGGTTGCTACGGCGTGGGCGTGTCCCGCTCGCTTGCTGCCGTCGTGGAGCAGCACAACGACGAGCACGGTATCGTCTGGCCGGTTTCCGTTGCCCCGTACGAGGTCGCTGTGATTCCGCTCGATCCCAAGAAGGAGGAGTGCGCAACCGTCTGCGACCAAATCGTCGAGGGCTTGTGCGCCGAGGGTATCGAGGTCGTCGTCGACGACCGTGACGAGCGTCCCGGCTTTAAGTTTGCCGATAACGACCTTATGGGATTCCCGTATCAGGTGGTGCTTGGCAAGCGTGGCCTTAAGAATGGCACCGTTGAGCTCAAGGACCGTGCCACGGGCGAGCGCGAGGACGTGGCGATTGACGAGGTCGCCGCCAAGGTTGCCGAGCTTGTTAAGGCGGCCCGCCGTTAATCGACGTTTCTGCTATTAGATGTAATTGCGGGACTGCTCCGTATCTCTCTTAGGAAGAGATGCGGAGCAGTCTATTTTGTTGCGCGAATAAGCTCGACGGGTAAAGGAAAACCCCACAGCCCATATGAGCTGCGGGGTTTTCCTTTGTGCCTCCGATGCGAAATGAATCGCTCAGATTTTACTGATAATCGACGACGTCGATCCAGTTCTTCAGGAACTCATCGTTCACGTTGCGCTTACGAGCGAGCTCGGAAGCGGCGACGATGCTCGTCCACTGACGCACGACCTGCATGGGCATGTCGGCGCGGTCGCAGTAGAGCTCCAGGTAGGCCTCGGCCTGATCCTTGCTGTTGAGGGCGAAGAGCAGGTAGGTGGTGGCAACGTCGGCAGCAGGGGAGCCCTGGGTGGCGTGTGCCCAGTCGCACACATAGAGCTGGCCGTCGTCGCCGACGATGACGTTGGAGGGGTTGAAGTCGCCGTGGCAGACCTTGAACTCCTTGGTCATGCCGTCCAGACGCTCCTGAAGGTTGTAGCGCGTGGTGGCATTGAGCTGATCAAGGCTGTCGATCATGCGGGCGAACTTGTCGCGCTGACGGTTGAGCAGCGGGGAGGTGTAGCCGTGGATCTCGATCTGGAGGTCGACGAACATCTCGAGATACTCACCAAAGCGCTGGGGCTCGGCAGTCATCTTCTCGGCAAGGGTGGTGCCCGGAACCTTCTCGGTCACGAGCGCCCAGCCGTTGGCGTTCTCGAGCTGGGAAACCTCGAGAGCCTTGGGGCTGCGGATGCCGCACTCATTGATGCGGGCAAGATTCAAAGCCTCGTTGAACACGTCGGAGACAGGCTTGGTCTCGTTAAAGACCTTGACGATCTTGTCGCCCAGGTCGTAAACGACCTTGTTGCCACGGCGGACGAGCTCGGTCTTGGAATCGGGTAGCAGCATGGTTGCATCCTTTCAACGATGCGATAGAAGCGACGGCGGGGGTGTGTGAAACACCCGTGCACCCCCGCCGTTAAAAACCGTGCTAAAACTAGCAGACGGCGTAGTCCTGAGGCTCGCGGCCGTAGTAGGCGTCCAGGTAGAGCTCCTTGATCTCGCTCATGAGCGGGTAGCGCGGGTTGGCGCCGGTGCACTGGTCGTTGAATGCCTGCTCGGTCATCTCGTCGAGGGTGTCGAGGAAGTACTGCTCGTCAACACCGTAGTCGGCGATGGTCTTCTTGACGCCGATGAAGTCCTTGAGCTCCTCGAGCTTCGTGATGAAGTTCTCGAAGACCTCCTTGTCGTCCTTGCCCTCGATGCCGCAGTACTTGGCCATCTCGGCGTAGTTGTGCAGCGCGTTGGGGTAAGGATACTGGGAGAAGGTACCCATCTTGACGGGAGCCTCGGCGGCGTTGTAGCGCATAACGCGGGTCAGGATGACGGCGTTGGCGAGGCCGTGGGGCAGGTGATGGAAGGCGCCGAGCTTGTGAGCCATGGAGTGGTTGAGGCCCAGGAAGGCGTTGGCGAAGGCCATACCGGCCATGCAAGAGGCGTTGTGCATCTCCTCGCGGGCATGCGGGTCCTTGGCGCCGTTCGTGAAGCTGGAGGGCAGGTTCTCGAAGACGAGCTTAGCAGCGCGCTCGGAGAGGCCCTTGGTGTAGTCGGAAGCCATGATGGAGACGTAGGACTCGATGGCGTGGGTCATGACGTCGATGCCGGAGGCAGCGGTCAGGCCGCGCGGGGCGGTCATGCAGTTGTCGGCGTCGACGATAGCCATGTTGGGGAGCAGCGCGTAGTCGGCGAGCGGCCACTTGATGCCGGTCTCCTTGTCGGTGATGATGGCGAACGGCGTGCACTCGGAGCCGGTACCCGAAGAGGTCGGGACGGCGACGAAGTAGGCCTTCTTGCCCATCTCGGGGAAAGTGAAGATACGCTTGCGGATGTCCATGAAGTCCATGGCCATGTCCTCAAACTTGCACTCGGGGTGCTCGTACATCATCCACATGATCTTGCCGGCGTCCATAGCGGAGCCACCGCCGACGGCGATGATCACGTCAGGCTCAAAGAGAGCCATCTGCTTGGCGCCGCGACGTGCGCACTGCAGCGACGGATCGGGCTCGACGTCGTAGAAGCAGTCGTGGGCGATGCCCATCTCGTCGAGCTTGGCCTCGATGGCGCGGGTGTTGCCATTCTTGAAGAGGAACTGGTCGGTGACGATGAAGGCGCGCTTCTTGCCCATGACGGTACCGAGCTCGTCGAGGGCGACGGGCGTGGAACCCTTCTTGAAGTAGACCTTCTCGGGAGCGCGGAACCACAGCATGTTCTCACGGCGCTCGGCCACAGTCTTAACGTTGATCAAGTGCTTCACCCCAACGTTCTCGGAGACGGAGTTGCCGCCCCAGGAGCCGCAGCCCAGGGTCAGAGACGGCTTCATGCCAAAGTTGTACAGATCACCGATGCCGCCGTGCGAGGACGGGGTGTTGATGACGATACGGCAGGCCTTCATGACGTGCTCGAACAGACTGATCTTCTCGGCCTGGGCGGGGTGCACGTACAGAGAGGCGGTGTGGCCCGGGCCACCGGCGAGCACCAGGTGCTCGGCCTTGTCGACGGCCTCCTGGAAGTCCTTGGCGTGATACATGGCCAGGACCGGGGAGAGCTTCTCGTGGGAGAACTCTTCCTTGGCGGGGTCGGTGGAGGTGACCTCGGCGATCAGGATCTTGGTCTTGGCGGGAACCTCGATGCCGGCGAGCTCGGCGATCTTGGCGGCAGCCATGCCGGGAATGCGGTGATCGAGGGCGCCGTTCTTGAACATGGCGGCACGCAGGGCCTCCATCTCGGCACCCTGCTTGACGAAGTAGCAGCCGCGCTTCTGGAACTCGGCCTTAACCTGGTCATAGATGGTGTCGATGACGGTCACGGACTGCTCGGAAGCGCAGATCATGCCGTTGTCGAAGGTCTTGGAGTGGATGATGGAGTTGACGGCGAGCAGCACGTCGGCGGTGTCGTCGATGACGACCGGGGTGTTACCGGCGCCAACGCCCAGGGCGGGCTTGCCCGAGGAGTAGGCGGCCTTGACCATGCCCGGGCCACCGGTGGCGAGGATGATGTCGACGTCGCGCATGACCATGTTGGTCAGCTCGATGGAGGGGACATCGACCCAGCCGATGATACCCTCGGGGGCGCCGGCCTTGACGGCGGCGTCAAGCACGAGCTTGGCGGCGGCGATGGTGCACTTGGCGGCAGCCGGGTGCGGGGAGATGATGATGGCGTTGCGGGTCTTCAGGCTGATCAGCGTCTTGAAGATCGCAGTGGAGGTGGGGTTGGTCGTCGGGATGACGGCGCCCACGATACCGATGGGCTCGGCGATCTTGGTGATGCCATAAGCCTCGTCGCGCTCCAGGACACCACAGGTCTTGGTGTTCTTGTAAGCGTTGTAGATGTACTCTGCGGCGTAGTGGTTCTTGATGACCTTGTCCTCAAGAACGCCGCGGCCGGTCTCCTCGATGGCCATCTTCGCCAACGGGATACGAGCCTTGTTGGCGGCCATGGCGGCCTCATAGAAGATCTTGTCGACCTGCTCCTGCGTGTACGTAGCAAAAAGCGCCTGGGCCTCTCGCATCTGAGCGAGCTTAGCCTCAAGCGCCTCTACGTTGTCCACAATTGCGGGAGTAGTGTTTTCCGGTGACTTTTTCACCATTTGTGTCTCCTTGCGATCGGAGATTTACCCTACGTCTTGCATGATAGCAAGAAATAATTCGGTAAACGGTAAGATTCCCGTAAAAGGCACACTAAAACGCTTCAATAAACTGAAACGTTTTAACCATTTAACTAAAAGCCGAACGTCTTCTCCGGGCGAATTCCTAGTTTCCCCATGGCTATGGTGTGGAGTTTGTTCATTGTTTGTTCATTACACTCATTGGGGACAGACTTATATGTGTGCTTTCACTCATTTGGGACAGACATCGATTTGTCATTTTGTCGTTTTGGGCATGTTTTTGTCGTTCATTGTATATAAATAGGTCACAGGCTCAGCATTTCGCGTTCCTTCTCTCCTTTTAGGTGTTGCCTGTTCATTTTTGAAAGGAGAGATTTATGCCTCGATGCGCCCGTGCCGTTTCGCTCACCGGCTATTACCACGTCTTTGACCGTGGCAACTCCAAACAGATTATTTTTGAAGATGACTCTGACCGATATCGTTTCTTATCGGATATCTCGGACAGGTTTGCGCGCCATGACGTGGCAGTGTTGGCTTGGTGCCTTATGGACAACCACTTCCATTTGATGGTTGATGACCCATATGACAACCTTTCAAAGGCAATGCAGTGCGCACTGACGGCGTATGCTAAGTATTTCAATGGGAAAACGGGAAGAACGGGCCATCTGTTTGACAATCGCTATTCGCGTGTTGCGGTTGAGTCAGACACACAGGCGGTGCAGCTACTCGATTATATCCATCTCAATCCTGTGAAAGGTGCGATCGACTCTCTCGAAGCATACCGCTGGTCAAGCTTTAGGGCATACCAGCTGGGCTATGATCCCTTTGACATCTGTGATGCGGCCCCTATGCTCGATATTGTCGGTGGCTCCCGTTGCTATTGCGAGCATCTCGAGGAAGTTGCCGGGCGCATCTGGTCAATGGAGGTTCTTCCACGCCGGCGGATCCCCGATGAGGAGGCCCTTTTCGTTGCGCGCGAAGTTCTGCCGAGCATAGATCCTGCACTGCTCAAAGCCCTGCCACGCCCCGAACGCGATGCCTGCCTGCTTAGGCTCAGGCGGGCACATCTCACGGTTAAGCAAATTGCCCGTATCACCGGTATCGGCGCCACGAGCGTGACCAAGGCAACTGCAGGCTGGAAGGATGCTGCGTGAGGCAGGGGCCGGAGCCAGTCGGTGCGCCGCATTCGTGCGTCATGTCTGTCCCCAATGCGTGAAAACACTCATGTAAGTCTGTCCCCAATGAGTGCAAAAAGGCGCCCTCCGTGGGGGAGGACGCCTTTGGTAAGTTCTATATGAACGCGAGGTCTTTGACCCGGAGAGTCCGAGGTACTTGTTGGTAAGACCTTATTTAGGAGCGCGCAACCTTGCCGGACTTGAGGCAGGTGGAGCAAACGTTCATCTTGCGACGGTGACCATCGACGACGACGTAAACGCGCTGGATGTTGGGGCGGAACTTACGGTTGGTGACGCGGTGAGAGTGGCTGATGGAGCGACCGGCAACGGGGTGCTTACCGCAAACTTCGCAAACTTTGGACATAACTGACCCTCCTTGGGCGACAAACGAACATGTCGCGTTAACAAACAAGCCTGAACTATAGCACAGAAGCAGCTCCCTGTGCGTAATCTACACAGAGATATTCCTCTTTTGGCGATAGTGCCCACGCTACGGCCCTGGACGTAGATCCGATTTGCGTGCAGCAGAGGGGATTATGCCAGCTCGTGCGTGCGTTTTCAAGCTCGTCCCACAAATATATATAGGTTTATGGAGCATTGGGCTCCGTTTACGGATTGTTCTGTATTTATGCTCGCAATTAAGCTCGAGGTTGGCTACACTATCCCTTGACCATTAAAGGGGTACGAGATACCCACATGGAATTACATAGCTGCCGAAGAGCAGCCCTTCCTGTGGGTGTCTGGTCCGCTTTAAGCGGTCGGGCATCTATTTTTTTGACTGTGTCAGCAGTCAAGACATGTGAGGAAGGAGATCGATGGGCACGACTTCCCCCAAGGCGGTCATCATGGACGAGACCGCCGTCAATCGAGCGATGACCCGCATCGCGCACGAGATTCTCGAGCGCAACGAGGGCTGTGAAGATCTCGCTCTGGTCGGCATCGTCACGCGCGGCGACCTTCTGGCAAAGAAGCTCGCCGAGGAGATCAAGGAGATCGAGGGCGTCGACGTTCCGCTCGGCAGCCTGGACATCAGCTTCTACCGCGATGACTATGCGACCAATTTCGCTCCCGCGATCCACGCTACCAACATTCCCTTCAGCGTCGACGGCAAGCGCGTCGTGCTGGTGGACGACATCCTGTATACGGGCCGTACCATCCGCGCCGCTCTTGACGCCGTCATGGACCTGGGCCGTCCGAGCCGCATCGAGCTGGCAGTCCTCGTTGACCGCGGCCACCGCGAGCTCCCCATCTCGCCGGACTTTGTCGGCAAGAACGTTCCCTCGTCGCATGAGGAGAACGTGCACCTATATATGAAGGAAGTCGACGGCCACACCGCCGTCGAGATTAACGACGTCGCGCCGGGTTCCCACGTGGGCTCCGCGCCGCTGGGAGGTGAGTAGTACCGTGGCGTTCAACCATAAGCACCTGATCGACATTACCGAGTACTCCGAAGAGGATATCAAGCTCATCCTCGAGACCGCCAAGGCGTTCTCCGAGGTCAACGAGCGTGCCATCAAGAAGGTCCCCACGCTCAAGGGCAAGACCATCGTCAACATGTTCAACGAGCCCTCGACGCGCACCCGCAGCTCTTTCGAGCTCGCCGAGAAGCGTCTTTCGGCCGACAGCCTTAACTTTGGCGGCTCCTCGACCTCCACGGTCAAGGGCGAGAGCCTCGTCGACACCGTTGAGACCCTCAACGCTTATAAGATCGACTGCATTGTCGTGCGCGACAAGCACGCCGGCGCTCCCTACATCGTCACGCAGAACTCGCCCGCAAGCGTCATCTGCGCCGGTGACGGCAAGCACAACCATCCTACGCAGGCCCTGCTCGACCTGTACACCATCTGGGAGCACAAGGGTGACTTCCACGGTCTGAAGGTCGCCGTCGTCGGCGATATCGCCCACTCCCGCGTCTGCGGCTCGCTGATCCCCGCCCTTAAGATCATGGGCTGCGAGACCTACGCCGTCGCCCCCGGCACGCTGCTGCCGCCGGCGCCCGAGGTTTTGGGCTGCGACCACGTGACGAGCGACCTCGATTCCGTCCTGCCCGAGCTGGACGTCGTCTACATGCTGCGCGTGCAACAGGAGCGCCTCGAGGGTGCCCCGTTCCCGACCATTCGCGAGTACCACAAGCTCTTCGGCCTGACCAAGGACCGCGAGAAGCTCATGAAGCCCGACGCGATCATCTGCCACCCGGGCCCCATCAACCGCGGCGTCGAGTTCGATTCCTATATGGCCGACCACCCGCAACGCTCCGTCATCCTGGAGCAGGTCTACGCCGGTATTTGCGTGCGTATGGCTATCCTGTATCTGCTGCTTGGAGGTGCCGATAATGGCCTTGCTTCTTAAGAATGCCCACGTCGTCGACCCGTCCGTCGAGCTTGACGGTGTCGTTGACGTCCTGATTGACGGCGACAAGATCGCCGAGGTCGGCGAGAATCTCGCCGTCGAGGGAGCCGAGGTCCGCGACCTTTCCGGCAAGTACCTCGTCCCCGGCCTGGTGGATATGCACGTTCACCTTCGCGAGCCCGGCTACGAGGTCAAAGAGGACATCGAGAGCGGCACCCGCGCAGCTGCCAAGGGCGGCTTTACCGGCGTGTGCTCCATGCCCAACACCGATCCCGTCACCGATAACGGCACTGTCGTGGAGTTCGTCAAGTCCCGTGCTGCCGAGGTCGGTCACTGCCGCGTCTATCCGTCGGGCGCCATGACCCGCGGTCTTAAGGGCGAGGCCATGTCCGAGATGGGCGATATGGTCGCCCACGGCGCCGTCGCCTTCACCGATGACGGTCGCGGCGTGCAGGGCGCGGGCATGCTCCGTCGCTGCATGGACTACGGCAAGATGTTCGGCAAGGTCTTCATGAGCCACTGCCAGGACGAGGACCTGGTCGGCCACGGCCAGATCAACGAGGGCAAGGTCTCGACCCGTCTGGCCCTCGAGGGTTGGCCGGCTGCCGGCGAGGAGCTCCAGATCGCCCGCGACATCGAGATCGCCAAGCTGACCGGTGCCAAGCTGCACATCCAGCACATCTCCACCGCCCATGGTCTGGAGATCGTGCGTGCCGGTAAGGCCGCTGGCGTTCAGGTTACCTGCGAGGCTACCCCGCACCACATGTTCCTGACCGAGAACGACCTGGACGAGACCTACAACACCTCGCTCAAGGTCAATCCGCCGCTGCGTACCGAGGAAGATGCCGAGGCCATCCGTCAGGGCGTCATCGACGGCACCGTCGACGCTATCGTCACCGATCACGCTCCCCACACCCCGTGGGAGAAGGCCCGCGAGTTCGAGCTTGCGCCCTTTGGCATGATCGGCCTCGAGACCTCGCTGTCACTCGTACTCACCGAGCTGGTCAACACGGGCAAGATGAGCATGGGCCGCATGGTCGAGCTTATGGCCATCAAGCCGCGTGAGATTCTGGGCCTCGACCAGGTTCAGGTCAAGGCGGGCTCCGTTGCCGACCTGACCGTGTTCGACCCCTCTGCCACCTGGACGGTCGGCGAGGACGGTTACGAGTCGCGCGCCGAGAACTCCGGTTTTGCCGGCCGCACGCTTACCGGTCGTGCCACCGATGTGTTTGTCGGCGGTAAGCAGACGCTCGCCGACGGCTGCATCTGCTAGCATAGCCTTATCGCTTTTGTGCGCGGTGCCCTTGCGGTGCCGCGCTTTCTGTTCGTTTTGACCATGCAACCGCATGGGGGATTGGAGCGTCTATGCCCACACCTTCCACTGCACGCATGCACGACTTCGAGGTCGTCTCGAACCGGGAGATCGCCGACGGCATCTTCTCGCTCGTCATCTCGGCCCCCAAGCTTGCAAGTGCGCTCAAGCCCGGTCAGTTTGTGAACATCGCCGTGCCCGGCGATGCTTCCTCTCTGCTTCGCGTGCCCTTGAGCTTCTATCGCGCCGACGCCGAGGCCGGTACCGTCGAGCTGTGGTACGCCGTCGTGGGCGACGACACCCGTCGCCTGTCGCAGATGACCCCCGGCTCCAAGTCCAACCTGTTGGGCCCTGGCGGCCGCGGCTGGCTTGTTCCCGAGGGCACCAGGAAGGCGCTGCTCGTGGCGGGCGGCATCGGTGTTCCGCCCGTGCTGTGCCTCGCCGGCATGCTTGCCGAGCAGGGCGTGGATGTCGACGTTTGCCTGGGCTTTGGCACCGCGTCCAAGGCCGTGGGTGTCGATGAGTTCCGCGCGTTGGGCGCCACGGTTAACGTGTGCACCGACGATGGCACGCTGGGCACGCACGGTTTTTGCACCGACCCGGCAGCCGAGCTGCTCGGCGAGGGCGGCTACGACTATGTGGCCAGCTGCGGCCCCGCTGTCATGATGAAGAAAGTCGCCGCTGCCGCTGCCGAGGCCGGTGCGTACTGCGAGGTGTCGCTTGAGCGCATGATGAGCTGTGGCTTTGGCGCCTGCAACACCTGCAATGTCGAAACGGTCGACGGTATGAAGGGTGCTTGCATGTGCGGCCCCGTGTTCGATGCTTCCAAGGTGGTGGTCTTCTAGTGGGTACCGTGAACATGGCCGTCGATTTCGGCGGCGTCAAGATGCAGAACCCCATCAACACCGCAGCCGGTACCTTTGGCTACGGTTGGCAGTTCCAGAACTTCTTTGATGTTTCCCAGCTGGGCGCCATCACCACCAAGGGTTGCGCTGCCGAGCCCTGGCCCGGCAACCCCGCGCCCCGCATGGCCGAGATTCCCGGCGGTATGATCAACTCCGTGGGCCTTCAGAACCCCGGCGTGGCCGCCTTTGCCCGCGAGTCCGGTCCGTGGCTCGAACAGCTGTCCAAGGACGGCTGCCAGGTCATCTGTCAGGTTGCCGGCCACTCCGTTGACGAGTTTGTCCGCGCACTCGAGATGTATGTCGAACTGTGCCCCTGGGCTGCCGGCTACGAGATCAACGTGAGCTGCCCTAATATCGCCGCCGGCGGTGCCGCCATGGGCTCCACGCCCGAGGGCGCCTCTTCCGTTATGGCTGCCTGCCGCAAGGTGACCGATAAGCCGCTGTTCGTAAAGATGGCTCCGGTTAACGTTGCCGAGATTGCCAAGGCCCTCGAGGCTGCCGGTGCCGACGGCCTTTCGGTCATCAACTCCATCCAGGGCATGGCCATCGACGTCCATACCCGCAAGTCCCGCGTGGCCAAGCCCAAGGGCGGCCTTTCGGGCCCGCTGTGCCACCACATCGCCGTGCGCATGGTCTGGGAGGTTGCCCAGGCCGTCGATATCCCCATCAACGGTGTCGGCGGCGTCATGACGGGCGAGGATGCGGCCGAGTTTATTCTGGCCGGCGCCACCTGCGTGTCGGTCGGCATGGCCAACTTCGTCGATCCGTGCGCTTCGCTCAAGATCGCGCACGAGCTCGAGGCCTGGGCCGAGTCTCAGGGCGTGAAGGACATCAACGAACTGGTAGGTGCGTTCGAATGCTAGAGACCGATGCCCGCGACCGTGTTATCGTCGCTCTCGACTGCGACCGTGAGCGTGCGCTCGAGCTTGCCCACGAGCTTTCGGGCCATGCCGCCTGGCTCAAGGTTGGCATGACGCTCTATTACGCCGAGGGTCCTGAGATCGTCAAGACGTTCAAGGATTTGGGCTTTAAGGTCTTCCTTGACCTTAAGTTCCATGATATTCCGCATCAGGTTCGCGGCGCCGCCCGTTCGGCCTCGCTTGCTGGTGCCGACCTGCTCTCGGTTCACGGCTTGGGTTCGGGCGCCATGCTCGCTGCCTGCCGCGAGGGTGCCGAGGAGGCGCGCGAGGACCGCGCCAAGCTCGTCGCCATCACCGTTCTCACGAGCATGAATCAGGATGCCTTGAGCGAGATCGGCGTCGAGTCGCCGGTGGCCGAGGAGGCCGCACGTCTGGCAAAGCTCGCCCAGGCCAACGGCATCGACGGTATCGTGTGCTCGCCGATGGAGGCCCATGATATGCGTGAGCTGCTGGGCCCCGATGCGCTTATCGTGACCCCGGGCGTTCGTCCGGTTGGCGCGGCGCTGGGAGATCAGTCCCGCGTTGCAACGCCTTCCCAGGCTATCGAGCGTGGCGCGAGCCACATCGTGGTGGGTCGCCCCATCACCGGTGCCGATGACCCGGTTGCCGCTTTCGATGCCATCGTCGCCGAGCTGGTCGAAAACGTCGCGTAAGAGATTCCCTTAAGTCACCACTTTTGGGTCTCAATAGCACAATTTAGCCCCTGTGCCTGCGAAAACTTTCCCATCCTTTGTGTGGAATCGCAGGTCAGGGGCTCAACTTTTAACGCAATATATTGCACTTTTTGCGGGTATCGTCTAACCTATGGAGCCGCGATTGGGCATTTTGTACGTTTTACGTGCTAAAATGCCAAATATTGAATCAGATATAACCCAACTATTTGGAGGTACGAATGGCACTCCCTCAGCTTACCGACGAGCAGCGCAAGCAGGCTCTTGAGAAGGCTGCCGCCGCACGTCATGCCCGCGCCGAGCTTCGCGAGCAGATCAAGAAGGGCGAGAAGTCCCTCGAGTCCGTGCTCAACTCCGATGACCCCATCGCTTCCCGCATGAAGGTTTCCACCCTCATCGAGTCTCTCCCTGGTTATGGCAAGGCCAAGGCCGCCAAGATCATGGAGGAGCTCGGTATCTCCGCTACCCGTCGCGTCCAGGGCCTCGGCGTCCGTCAGCGCGAGCAGCTCCTCGAGCAGCTGACCAAATAAGTGAGCGCTCAGGATTCCAAGCTCTTTGTGATTTCTGGACCGTCAGGCGCAGGCAAGGGTACGCTCGTCACTCGTGTGCGCGAGCGCCGCTCGAACCTGGGCCTGACGGTTTCGGCTACCACGCGAGCACCACGCAAAGGTGAGGTCGACGGCGTCAACTACTTTTTTCTGACGCGCGAGGAGTTCGACCGCCGCGTGGCAAACGGTGAGTTTGTTGAGTGGGCCGAGGTCCACGGTAACTGCTACGGCACGTTGGTGAGCGAGGTCCAGTCCAAGCTCGCCTCTGGTTCGTCTCTGATTTTGGAGATCGATGTCCAGGGCGCCCTGCAGGTGAAGGAGCGTTTCCCCGAGGCCGTGCTGATCTTTATCAAGCCGCCTTCGCTTGAGGTGCTCCGCGAGCGTCTAGTCGGTCGCGGTACCGAGACGCCCGAGACGATTGAGCTGCGTATGGCAAACGCCGCCGATGAGCTTGCCCTTGCCGACCGCTACGACGACGTCGTGGTTAATGACGATCTCGACCGCGCGACCGATGAGCTCGTTCGCGTTCTCGATATGCATGAAAGGATCTGAGGTCCGTGTCCGTTGTAAAGCCTTGCATTGACGATCTTCTGGAGAAGACCGATCACAACCGCTTCCTGCTCGCTTCGCTTGCCTCCAAGCGCGCCTGCGACATCAATAGCATGCTGCGTGGCCAGCACAACCGCGTGCTTGCCGTCCAGGATGTCGATGACATCACCATCGGGCTTTCCGGTGCCGATACCATCTCGATGGCTATGGACGAGATTGTCGACGGCGACATCTCTTACGACGAGGCCCGTTACGAGAAGGCGCTCGGCCACAAGGTTGCTGAAGCCTAAATGGCGGCTCGCGTCTGCCTGGTCCACTATCACGAGGTTGGACTGAAGGGCAAGAACCGCGCACATTTTGAGCATATCCTCATGGATAACATTAAGGCGGCTTTGGCCGCCTTTTCCGTGAACGCCGTGTCTCGAATTTCCGGTTATATCCTCGTGACCTTTAACGAGCATCAGGCCGATGATGCGGCGCGTGTCATTCGCACCGTTCCCGGCGTTGCTCGTGTGTCTTTGGCGTATCACACCAACCGCGACCCGCAGGAGTACTGCGCCGCCGCCGTCAAGGCGCTGCGCGAGTTTGGTTCCTTCGATTCGTTTAAGGTGCACGCTAAGCGCTCCAATACCGACTATGAGCTCACCTCGATTGACATCAATCGTCAGGTGGGCGAGGTGTTGTGTGAGGCCTTCCCCGATAAAAAGGTTCAAATGCACGACCCCGATGCGATGGTGCACGTACTGGTGGTCCAGGGTAGCGTTTATGTGTACGCGCGCTCCGAGCGCGGCGTGGGCGGTCTGCCGGTGGGTTCTGCCGGCAAGGTCGTGACGCTGCTGTCGTCAGGTATCGATTCTCCGGTGGCGACCTGGATGCTCGCGCGTCGCGGCGCGGTGTGCGTGCCGGTGCATTTCTCCGGCCGCCCGCAGACGCCCGATACCAGCGAGTATCTGGTGCAGGACATCATCCGCGCGCTTGCGCCGGGAGTTCAGATCGGTCGCCTGTACGTGGTTCCGTTCGGCGACTGTCAGCGCGAGATTTCGGTCACCTGCCCCAGCAACCTGCGCGTGATCATGTATCGCCGCATCATGTATTCGGTTGCCGAGCGCATCGCGCACATCGAGGGCGCCAAGGCTATCGTGACCGGTGAATCGCTTGGTCAGGTTGCCTCCCAGACACTCGAGAACATCATGGCCGTTAACGAGGCCGTGAAGATTCCCGTGTTCCGCCCGCTGATCGGTTCGGACAAGCAGGAGATCATTGCGCGTGCCGAGGAGATCGGTACGTTCGACATCTCGACTGAGGCTGCACCCGACTGCTGCACGCTTTTTATGCCGCGCCGTCCCGAGACGCATGCCAAGCTCGATGCTGTGCATGAGGCCTGGGAGCTGTTCGATCACGAGGAGATGATTGAGCGTTTGCTCAAGCAGACCGAGTACATCGACTTTGAGAGCAACACATATAAGGCCCCTAAGACCTTAAAACGCAAACATTCGGAGCTTGCTCCGCGTGAGATTTACCAAGATCACGAGTAATTGTCTGCATAGACCGACGGTACGCCTGTATCGTTGGTCTTTTGTTATTTGGGCGTTTGACGGCGAAGTGCTCATTCATTGACGCGTGAATGAATAAATGGACACGTTCGCGCAAGGTTTTGGTCAGCTTTTGGTTTGACCGTCAAAACTGGTTTATCCATATGGCTCGTTCGGATGTGATCTCCTGACACGATGGTGTTGGGAGGTTTTTGCTATGGCGCAGCGCGAACAACACGAACGGGTCAAGCGAATGGACCGCTGGGCGGACAAGTTGCTCGGACATAAGGCGGTAGTCGTGGCGATGCTCGTCGTTATTGCGATGGCGAGCGGTTTGGCGATGGCGAGTTTTGGTGACCGTTCCGGCAATGTTTCGTTTGAGCGGGCTGTGGCTTCGGGCTCATCGGTGGAGCCGGGATCCGGCGATCCTTCGGACGATGAATCCGATGAATCTTCGTCTAAGGCGTTTGCCGAAACAGAGGTGTACGTCGATGTGGATGGTGCCGTTGCAAGGCCCGGCGTTTACCGGCTCAAAGATGGGGCGCGGGTGTCCCAGGCGATTGATGCCGCCGGAGGACTAACGGCAGAGGCGGATGTGACGGGGCTTAACCGTGCGTCGAAAGTCACGGATGGACAAAAGATCTATGTGCCGACAGTGGGGGAGCAGCAGGCGGCTTTGGCGGCTGGCGGGGCCGAAGGCGGCGCTGCCACGGTTTCTGGCGCGGGGACTTCGTCGGGGCTCGTGAACATCAATACGGCAAGTGCTGCCGAGCTGCAGACGCTTTCGGGCATCGGGCCCTCTATGGCCCAGTCGATTATCGACGAACGGACCCAAAATGGCGCTTTTGCCTCGGTCGATGACCTGATGCGTGTGTCGGGAATCGGCGAGAAGAAGCTTGCCAAAATCAAAGATTGCATCTGCGTATGAGTGCGACCGAGCGCGAGCGCGTGATGCCCCCGCGGCCATTGTTACCTTGGACGACGGCCTTTTGTGCCGGCTTGTGTGCAAGCTGCGGCTTGGTGCTTAATGCGGCGGCTGATGCGCTGCTGGGAGAAGGGGCTGCCTCTGCCGCGTTACTTTGGGCCATTCCCGTTGCGGCTGCGGCGTTCGTCGTATTTGCGCGATCGTGCATGCGCCTTGCGCGATGGAAGCGATGGCTGTATGCCACGGCGGTCGGACTCGTGGCAGGAGCGATCGTGTCCGCGGGGTGGGCGATAGGTGCCCTCCGAGCTTCCGATGCTCTGGATGGACGGGCTGCAAGCAGTCTTGAGTTCGTCGTTCAGGGCGATCCTTCCATAAACGACGAAGCGTATTCCTATACCTGTGACGCAATCGCGGACGGTAAGCGCGTGGGCGCCGTGCGCCTGTCGTGCGATCGCGAGCTTGACGCTGGGTCGCACGTGCGTGTCATCGGTCGCATTTCACGCTTCGAGAACGATTCATATGGGCGTTCGCGCGTGCTTCGGGGTGAGCTGCGTAAGGTTAAGGCTGTCCGGATCGTGTCGGTCGATGAAGGTTCTCCGGGACCGTTGCTTCGGCTGCGAAATGAGCTGCTTGCCGCCATTGCTCCCGCGACCGATCCGGCGCGCTCGCTCATTGCCGGTGTTGTCTGCGGACGTTCGTCCGAGCTGCGCGCTCAGCCGGCGGGCGATTGGTTTTCAGTGACGGGAACGGCGCATCTCATCGCAGTCTCGGGAAGTCACTTGGCAATCGTTGGTTTTGTGATTGAGGGCGCCCTGCAAAAGACTCGCTGCTCGCGTGGGCTGCAGCGGGCGCTTTTAGCGGTAACGCTTGTGGCCTACGCCGCCTTTACGGGTGCATCGCCCTCGGCTGTTCGTGCGTGCTGCATGGTGTTCGCGACGCTTGTCGCCAACGGAGCGGGGCGTCGCCGGCACGGCCTCTCAGCGCTCTTTGTGACCATGTCGATTTTTATGCTGCTCCGTCCAACGGTGCTGTTCGAGATGGGCTTTCAGCTTTCGTGTGCCAGCGTTTTCGCCATCCTGTGCTTTTGCCCGTATGCGACCTACGCTTTGGGTGAGTTGGGCGTGCCGACGGGCATTGCCGGCATACTTTCTGTCACGCTCTGCTCGCAGCTGGCAACGGTTCCCATCACCGTTCCCGCATTCGGAACGTTTTCGCTCATTGCCCCGATTGCAAATGCCGTGATCGGCCCGGTGGTGAGCGTGTTGCTTGCTGTTTCGATTGTGCTGGCGCCGTGCTCGCTCGTGCCCCTGTTGCGACCTTGGGCGCTTGTAGTGCCTATGGTTGCCGCTCGCTGCGCGCTGTTCTTTGAACAGCTCTTCGCAGCCGTGCCGGGTGCGTCCGTGAGCGTTCCGCCCGATTCCGTCTGGATATATCTCGTGCCGTTTGCTTTGTTGGTCCTTTTGGCATGGTGGCCACGACCGCGTGTGCGTCCCATGGCGGCGGGGCTGCTGTTCTTGGTATTCGCAGCGGTTGTCCCGTGCGTCTACTGGGATCGATTCGCCCCGCCTTCGGTAACGATTCTCGATGTGGGTCAGGCCGATGCCATTCTTATTCGTCAGGGCGATACCGTGGCGCTCGTCGACTGCGGGCTTGATGAGCGCGTGGTAACTGCGCTGGTGCGCAATAACGTTCACCATATCGATGCCGTGTTCGTGACGCATTGGGATGAGGACCATTGGGGCGGCTTGCCTGCGGTGCTGGAGCAATTCTCGGTCGGAACGATTGCCGTGGCTGCGGACGCGCTGGAAGACGCGCCCTCCCAGATCCTAAATCGACCTGGCGTGTCGTATCGACAGGTGACCCGCGGCGATGACGTCGACATCGGTGCGTTTCGCGCCCGTGTGATGTGGCCGTTCGAATCGGTGGACGGCGAGGGCAACGAGGACTCGCTCGTCCTGTTGCTCACCTATGCGCAAGAGGGCAAGCGCTTGCGCATGCTGCTGACGGGCGATGCCGAGCTCGATCAAGAACGTGAGTTTGCGCAGGAAGCGGGTGACATCGATGTCCTCAAGCTCGGACATCACGGCTCCAAGGTCTCGGTCGACGGCGAGTTACTGGACGTCTTGAAGCCGGAGCTCTCTATCGCGAGCGCTGGCGAGGGTAACCGTTATGGTCATCCGTCGGATACCTGCCGCGATGCCGTGAGGGAGGCAGGTGGAGCTTTCGCGTGTACGATTGAACACGGTGACATTACCATCACACCGACCGCGAAGGGGTTTGCCATGCGATGCCAGCGACCATAATGACGTCGTTGGCGCACTGTAGGTCCCTGGGCTAGAATGACACGGTACGAACATGAGAGCCTGCGAGAGGAGAGCGCGATGTCCGAAACCGGTCTGCTACCGGCATATCTGATCGTCGGTACCGACGGAGTTAAGCGCGACCACGCCGTCTCGCGTATGAAGTCTCGCCTGGAAAAGTCGGGTATGGTCGAGTTCAACCTCGACGAGCGCGATATGACCAAAGACCCCGATATCGAATCGATCATCGGCTCGCTCAACACCTTTCCCATGGGCAGCGAGTTTCGCTTGGTCATCCTCGACGGATGCTCAAAGCTTGCCAAGGCGGTCTCGGAGCCGCTTGTCGAGTATCTGGCGAGTCCGAGCCCCACGACGGTTTGCCTGATCATTGCCGACTCGCTTGCCAAGAACACGCGCCTGTACAAGGCCATTGCCAAGATCGACAAGAAGGCCATTGTCGACTGTTCCGGCACCAAGCGCTGGGAACTTCCGCGCCGCGTGCAGCAGATGGCAACGCAGCACGGCAAGTCCATCTCGACGGCAGCTGCCGAAGAACTTGTCTCGCGCTCGGGTGAGAACACCCGTATGCTCGATAACGACTTGGCCAAGCTCGCCCAGATGGTCGAGGCACCCCAGATTGAGCTTGCCGATGTGGAGCGTTGGATCGTGCGGACCGCCGAGGTTCAGCCATGGGACTTCCTCAACGCGGTGTCGGCCCGCGACATGCGCCGATCGCTCGAGCTCTTTAAACTGCTGCCCTCCAAGAGCTACGTGTGGACCTACACGCTGCTGTGCGGCCGCATCCGCGAGCTTATCGTTGCCAAGGCGCTCGATGCGCGCGGACAGGGTCGTGAGTTGGCCGCAACACTTAAGCTCCAGTCCTGGCAGGTCAAGAATCACCTGACCTGGGCACGTCGCTTTTCGATGGCAGAGCTCGTTGCCGCGCTCGAGGGCGCGGTCGATGTGGAGCTCGCGCTGAAGGGTTCGGCCGATTCTCAGACCGCGCTTTTGCTCTGGATTACGAACATCTTGAGAAAATCGTGATGATACCTGCCTATTTGACAAATTCGTTCTATCCCTTTGAGGGGGAGCGTGCTATAGTAGGCGCTTGCATGACCTCACCGTGTCTCAGAGGTGTCATACATTTTTTGCAAGGAACTCGAAAGGAACTCCAGAAGTGGCAAACATCAAGTCTCAGAAGAAGCGTATCCGCACCAATGAGGCAGCTCGCATGCGTAACAAGGCTGTCAAGTCCGAGCTCAAGACGCTGACCAAGCACGTCCAGTCCGCCGTCGCCGAGGGCGACGCCAAGAAGGCCCAGGCTGCCCTCAAGACCGTCACCAAGCGTCTCGACATGGCTGCCGCCAAGCATGTTATCCACAAGAACCAGGCTTCCAACCGCAAGTCCGGTCTTGCCAAGCTCGTGAACAGCATCAACGCCTAAGTTGTAAATTTCACACCACACAGATTACGCGCATAAATGGAGCCTGTTTTATGGAACAGGCTCCATTTTTTGTATCGCTCGGGTAAGATAGTCCGCATGAATACTTCAATTGACATTTCCCACATCCGCAACTTCTCAATTGTTGCGCACATCGACCATGGCAAGTCCACGATCAGTGACCGTATCCTCGAGCTCACCCATACCGTCGACGAGCGCGACATGGAGTCGCAGCTGCTCGACACCATGGATATCGAGCGCGAGCGCGGCATCACGATCAAGTCCAACGCCGTCCGCGTGTCCTATGACGCCGACGACGGCGAGACGTATCAGTTCAACCTCATCGATACGCCGGGCCACGTGGACTTTACCTATGAGGTCTCGCGTTCGCTGGCCGCCTGCGAGGGCGCGGTGCTGGTCGTCGACGCCACCCAGGGCGTCGAGGCTCAGACCGTCTCCAACGCGACGCTCGCCATGAATGCCAATCTGGACATCGTGCCCGCCATCAACAAGATCGATCTGCCCTCCGCACATCCCGACGAGGTCAAGACTGAGATTGAGGACGACTTGGCCATCCCGGCTGACGATGCCGTATGCGTGTCGGGCAAGACCGGCGAGGGCATCCATGACCTGTTGGAGTCCATCGTCTTTTTGATTTCGCCTCCCAAGGGCGATGCGAATGCACCGCTCAAGGCGCTTATTCTGGATTCGTACTTCGATGAGTACCGCGGCGTCGTTGCCACGGTTCGCGTCTTTGACGGCTCCATTAAAAAGGGCGATACCCTGCGCATGATGCAGGCCAAGGGCGACTTTTTGGTCGACGGCGTTGGCGTCAAGCGTCCCGCCGAGACTCCGGTCGATGCGCTGACCGTCGGCGAGGTGGGCTATGTGGTCACGGGTCTGAAGGACCCCGAGGCCGTGCGCGTGGGCGACACTCTAACCTGGGCGTCGAATCCCTGCCCCGAGCCGCTGCCGGGCTACCGCGAGGCCAAGCCCATGGTCTACACGGGTCTGTTCCCCATCGACAATAAAGATTACGAGAACCTGCGCGATGCCCTCGATAAGCTGCACGTCAACGACCCGTCGTTGGTGTGGGAGCCCGAGACGTCCGTGGCGCTGGGCTTTGGCTTCCGCGTGGGCTTCTTGGGCCTGCTGCACATGGAGGTCGTCAAGGAGCGCCTGGAGCGCGAGTTCAACCTGGACCTCATCGCGACGAGCCCCTCGGTCGACTATCACGTCTACAAGACCGATGGCGAGATGATCGATGTCCGCAGCCCGCAGGATCTGCCCGAGGCTACGCGCATCGAGCGCATCGAGGAGCCTTACCTCAAGGCCAAGATCATTTGCCCGCCCGAGTACACGGGTGCCGTCATGCAGCTTGCCATCGAGCATCGCGGCATCACGACCGATATGATCCACCTCACGAGCAAATCGGTCGAGATGCGCTTTGACATGCCGCTCGCCGAGCTCATCCTGGACTTCTTCGACCAGCTCAAGAGCCGTACCAAGGGTTATGCCTCGCTCGACTATGAGTTCAGCGAGTACCGTCCCTCCGAGCTCGTCAAGCTCGACATTCTGCTTTCGGGCGACGAGGTGGACGCGCTGTCGTTTATCGTGCACAAGGACAAGGCCTATGGTCTGGCCCGCAGCCTGTGCGACAAGCTCAAGGAAATCATTCCGCGCCAGCTGTTCGAGGTGCCTATCCAGGGTGCCATTGGCAACAAAATCATCGCCCGCTCCACCGTCAAGGCGCGCCGTAAGGACGTTTTGGCCAAGTGCTACGGCGGCGATATCAGCCGAAAGAAGAAACTGCTCGAAAA
>CAJMRD010000031.1 GCA_905215725.1 uncultured bacterium
ACAGGCCGGTGCGGTGGTTGCTGCCGCCGCCAATCTCAACCGCCGCCTTCTCAAACACGCGCATGCCCGGCGTGGTCTTGCGCGTGTCGACGAGCACGGTCTTGGTTCCCTCGAGCGCCGCGGCCATGCTGTGTGTATAGGTAGCGATGCCGCTCATGCGCTGCAGGTAGTTGAGCGCCACGCGCTCGCCCGAAAGCAACACGCGCGCGTCGCCGCGCACCTGGCCCACGTGATCGCCGGCATGCACCTCGTCGCCATCCGAGACATCAAACAGCACCGAGCTCTGCGAATCCAGCAGCTCAAAGGTGCGGGCAAACACATCCAAGCCGGCGATGATGCCGTCGGCCTTGGCGATAAGCTCCACCGTGGCGGGACGCGCCGTGGGGCACACGCTCGCCGTGCTCACGTCCTCAAACGTGATGTCCTCGCGCAGGGCCTGCAGAATCAGATCATCGACGACGAGCTTCATGGTAATGGGATTCATGGTCTACTCCTCCACGGCCTGCGTGCCGGCGGCACGGGCCAAATCATCGATTGCCAGAGGGTCGGCGCCCAGGGCGCGATGACGGCCATCGAGCGCGGGATCGCCCGCCTGCTCCACTGCGAGCGACTCGCCGGTGCGCATGTACCACGCGGCGCGACGACCCCAGACCAGCGCCTCGAGCAGGCTGTTTGATGCAAGGCGATTCTTGCCGTGCACGCCATTGCAGGCCGTCTCACCGGCTGCGTAGAGCTCGGGCATCGAGGTGCGGCCGTCCTTGTCGACCCATACGCCGCCCATAAAGTAGTGCTGCGTGGGCGTAACGGGGATGGGCTCGTCCAAGATGTCGCGGCCGTCCTCCAGGCAGCGCGCGCGGATATTGGCAAAGTGCCCGGTCACCACATCGCGCTCGACGGGGGCAAAGCTCAGCCACTCGTGCTCGGTGCCGTCCTGCTTCATCTGCTCGCGAATAGCGGCGGCGACCACGTCGCGCGGCTGAAGCTCGTCGGTAAAGCGCTCGCCGGCGGCGTTGAGCAAAATTGCGCCCTCGCCACGGCAGCTCTCGCTGATCAGGAAGGTGCGGCCCGGCTGCGGCGAGAACAGTCCCGTGGGGTGGATCTGCACGTAGTCCAGGTGCTCCATCTTAATGCCATGCTCCTGAGCAATGTAGCAGGCATCGCCCGTGAGCTGCGGGTAGTTGGTCGAATGGTCGTATACGCCGCCGATACCGCCCGTCGCCCACAGCGTGTGGCGGGCATGGATCTTAAACGGTTCGCCGGCATGCACGCCCTCGGCGGCATTTGTCAGCTCGTCGGCGGGACGAACCGAGTTGTCCTCGTCCACGGGAACGGCAACGACGCCGGTGCACACCGTAACGCCGTCACGCTCGCCCGTCAGGATATCGGTCATGGCTACGTGCTCCAAAATCTGCACGTTATCCAGCTTGCGAACGGCCTGGAGCAGCTTGGTCGTAATCTCCTTGCCGGTGATATCGGCATGGAAGGCGATGCGCGGACGGCTGTGCGCGCCCTCGCGGGTAAAATTGAGGCTGCCGTCGGCCTTGCGCTCAAAATCCACACCCATCGCTAGCAGGTCGTTGATGACCGAGCGGCTCGAGCGGATCATGATGTCGACGCTCTCGCGGCGGTTCTCGTAATGACCGGCGTGCATGGTGTCCTCAAAGAAGGCATCGTAGTCCGAGCCTTCGGGCAGCACGCAAATGCCGCCCTGCGCGAGCATCGAATCGCACTCATCGACCGCGCCCTTGGAGAGCATGATCACGCGCGTGCTCGTCGGCAGGTTGAGAGCTGCGTACAGGCCCGCCACGCCGCAGCCGGCAATAACGACGTCGCACTCCATATCGGGGTATTGCTTGGTTTCCACAGGAATCCTCTCCTTTGTAATGTGACATAAGGAACCGTCCCTCATGCCACATTGTTCTAGCGCGCTGCGTACTCGAGCATACGGTCGAGCGTAAGTTTTGCCTGGTCGGCAGCCTCGTCCGAGACGCCGATCTGCACCTCGCCCTCGCCCGTCTCCAGGCAGCGCACGAGCTTCTCGAGCGTGATGAGATCCATGTTGACGCAGGTGGGCTGCACCACGGGGAAGTAGAACTTCTTGCCGGTGCCCTGGCAGCGGCGCTCGAGTTCGTAGAGCACGCCGCGGACCGTCACGATAATGAACTCGCTCGCGTCGGACTCCTCGGCATACTTGATGATGCCGGCGGTGGAGCCGATGTAGTCGGCCTCGGCCAGGACGTCGGCCTTGCACTCGGGGTGCGCCAGCACGAGCGCGTCGGGGTGGGCCTCCGTCGCGTCGACGATCTGCTCGACGGTGATGATGTGATGGCGCGGGCAGTAGCCGTTGTTGAGGATGACGTGCTTTTGCGGCACCTGCTCGGCTACGAAGCGTCCCAGGTTTTGGTCGGGAATGAACAGGATATGCTGCTGCGGCAGCTCGGACACGATCTTAACGGCGTTGGAGCTGGTGACGCACACGTCGCTCCAGCTCTTGATCTCGACTGTGGAGTTGACGTAGCAGACGACAGCTAGGTCGTCGCCGTACTCGGCGCGCGCCGCGTCGACCGTCTCGCGCTTGACCATGTGCGCCATGGGACAGTCCGCGCAGGGCTCGGGCAGCAGCACGGTCTTAGTGGGATTGAGCAGCTTGGCGCTCTCGCCCATAAACTCCACGCCGCACAACACGATGGTCTGCTGCGGTAGGCTTTTGGCGAGCTTTGCCAGGTAGAAGCTATCGCCGACGTAATCGGCAACGGCTTGGACCTCGGGCGCCACGTAATAGTGCGCCAGGATCACCGCGTCACGTTGGGTTTTTAGTTGCTGAATGGCCTCGACGAGCTCTGCGGGCACCAGTGCCGCACGCTCCGTTACCGTCGTTGCCGATGCCAGGCCGGCCGCGATATCGCGTGCAAGCTCCGACGCATCCATGTTCGCGCTCTGTGCCATCAAGGCCCCTCTCTTTTGGCGAATCTTGGGGCTTTAGTATGACACCTAGGTTTACAGCTGACAAGACAGCTGTAAACCTAGGTGTAAAGTTGAAATAAAGATTCAATCATGTGGCAGGTCCATATTCGAACTGGCAAGCTGAGGATAGCTGAGCTCTCGATGGCGCAGGAGGCATCTTTCGCCACCGCAATACCGCTTGGCGCGAGTTGCACGCCGTGGGGCGCAAACGGTCCGCACCCCCACAAGCGGTCCGCACCCAATGTGGCAAAATCGAACTACTAAGGGGGCTTAGAATGCTCAAGATTATTGCCTGCGACGATGATGTCGCTTTTCTAGATAGACTGCACCGGATGATCGACCGTTGGTCGACCGAGACGGGCACGACGGTCGATGTTGCGCTCGTCACGCGCGGCGAGGACCTGCTGGCCCGCCATGCCGCATCGCGCGCCGACATCATTCTGCTCGACATGATCATGCCGCTCGTCAACGGCATGGACACCGCACGCGAACTGCGCCAGGCCGACACCGCCGTGCGCCTGGTGTTCCTCACCTCGTCGCCCGAGTTCGCGCTTGAATCCTACGAGGTCCGCGCCTTCGACTATCTGCTCAAGCCCGTGACTTACGAACGCCTGGCGCAGTTACTCGACGAGCTTTCGAGCATGCGCCCGGCGGCAACCGACGAGCTCGTGATCAAAACTTCCTTTGGCTACCACGCCCTGCGCCTGTCCGACATCGAATATGCCGAGGCGCGCAACAAGCACGTGGTCTTCCACCTGCGCGACGGACGCGATATCGAGGCACTCGAGTCGTTCCGCAGCGTCGAGGACCGCTTGGAGCAAAACGCGGTCTTCTTTAAATGCCACCGCAGCTACCAGGTCAACCTGCGCAATATCGATCACTTTGACCGCACGGACATCGTTATGCGCTCCGGCGCGTGCATCCCGCTTTCGCGCAGCTGCAAGCAGGGATTCCAAGACGCCTACTTTGCGGCGCGCTTTGAGGGTGGGAGAGACTGATGGTCTCCTCGGTCGAAATGGTCCTTTGGGCAATCCACCACGCCACGACGCTGCTCTTTGGCGTCTTTGCCTCGGCGGCGCTGTGCGGTGTCGAGATCAACCGGCGTCATGCGCTTGAACTGGTGCTGGTCGGCGTCGTGACCGGCGCTGCCTTTTCGATCGCCAATGCCGTCGGCGGCGAGCTTTTCGCCCGCCAGGTATATCCGCTCGTCGTGCATCTGCCGCTCGTCATCTATTTGTGCGCGCGCTACCGTCTGAGCCCGCTGCTTGCCGTGCTCGGCATTACGAGTGCCTATCTGAGCTGCCAGTTCAGCAATTGGATGGGCATCGCCGCATTTGCCGCAACCGATTCTCAGATCGCGTACTATCTGGCGCGCATCGCGACCACACTCGCCGTCTTTGCCGTCCTGCTGCATTGGGCCGGCGACATCGGTCCGCGCTTGGCGATTAAAAGCACCACCGAGCTGGGCATCCTTTTAATCCTGCCGCTCGTCTATTACGTCTTTGACTATGCCACCAACGTCTACACCACGCTGTTCCACTCGGGCTCGGTGGTGACGGTTGAGTTTTTGGCCTTTGCGCTCTGCGCGTTCTACCTTATGTTCCTCGCCGTCTACCTGCGTGAATACGAAGAAAAGGAAACCGCCGAGAGAGAGCGCTGGATGCTCGAAACCCGCGACAGCGTCGCCATCAAAGAGCTCGAGGCTTGGCGTCAATCTGGGCGCGAGCTGTCGATTCTTCGCCACGACATGCGCCACTTCCTGCGCGGCCTGGCCGCTTTAATTGAGGAGGGCCACGCCGACGAGGCGCTCAAACGCATCGACGAACTCTGCGAAGCCGGCGACCGCACCGCCGTACGCCGCTTCTGCGCCAACGAGACCGTAAACATCGCGCTTTCGTCATTTAACTCGGATATCAATAGAAACGGCATTACCGCCAACCTGCGCGCCGCCGTTCCCGAAACAATCCACGTAGGTGACGCCGACCTGTTTAGCGTGCTCTCAAATGCCTTGGAAAACGCTATCACCGCCGCAAGCGCCGCACCCCACGGAAAGCGATTCGTCGACTTTGACCTGCGATTAGAGGACGGCCAGCTGCTGCTGTTAGTTTCCAATACGTTTGACCGCGCGCCGCGCATGGTCGACGGCATGCCCGTGACCCGGCATGCGGGCCACGGCTTTGGCACCAGGAGCATCAAACTTGCCGTGGAGCGCATGAACGGCAACTGCCAGTTCCGCATTAACGGCGATCGGTTTGAGCTGCGCGCTGTGATGTAGAAGTGCGGCGCCGATCTCGAGGCGCGCCTTGCCCGCCAGGCAATCGCTCGCCGGCGCCAATCCGCTACAGCGGCGCGGCTGCCGGGGTCAGCTGCTTGATGTATGCCCACATGCGCTGCTTGGCGGCTTTGTCAGTGAGCGCCGCCTCAAAACCGTCGAGCGCGAGCACGCGGCGACCCTGCACATGGGCGACCAAGCCGGGCTTGAGCATGGCGGTGTCGAAGTCATCGATCGCCACGAGCATATCGGCGTAGGTCTCGCGCATGGCGTCAGCCGCGTTGTTGTCGAGCAGTAGCACCGCCTCGGGGTCCAAAGCCTCAAGCGCCTCACGGAACAGCTCGCACGGCAGAGTCTCGCCCACCGTGACCGCTCCGTCACCCACGCCGGCGACGCTTGACAGCACGCAAAAATCCTCGGGCGCGTAGCCGATGGCCCCAAGCGCCTTGCGCAACGCCGCGCCATCCGGGCCGGCGGCAAGCTCGCCACCCGAACGCTCGGCCTCGTCCAAATCGCCTTTGACCAGCACGATCGGCGAGCACGCGTTGCCCGCGATACGCACGCCACGGACCGCAAGCGATGCGAGCTCCTGCTCGGCCGCCTGGGCGATGGCTTCTTTTTTCTGGCTTTGTGACGTGGACATGCGTTCTCCAATCGTTTGCGTGCCCACCATTATATAAAAGAGCTGCCCGCGAGTGGTTGCTTTGCGGGCGGCTGGGTATAAGCACGGTCGTACTGAGTTTTACGCGGCCGAGCCGCGTCGCATTATGGAGGTCACCATGGCTGACATTAATCAGATTACCCCCGAGAGCTTCGATTCCATCGTTAACGACAGCCTGCCCGTGCTGGTCGATTTTTGGGCACCGTGGTGCGGGCCCTGTCGATCCCTCTCGCCCATCGTTGACGAGGTTGCCGATGAGCTGGCGGGCAAGCTCGCCGTTGCCAAGTGCAACGTCGACGACAACCAGGACCTGGCCATGAAGTATGGCGTCATGAGCATCCCCACGCTGATTGTGTTTAAGAACGGCAAGGAGATTGACCGCTCGGTTGGCGCTCTGCCCAAGGCGAGGCTGCAGGCGCTGCTGGAAAAGCATCTGTAATACGCTTGTTACTTACCCGCCGTCCATGAGCGCTTTTGCACCGCTCGCCGGACTTCTGGATGCACCGAGTGCAACCACGGATAGTATGGTAGTCACAAACAGCCCCCAGTGAACGGGTGCGGGTCGCACAGACTCGTACCCGTTTTCTTATGCAGCTGCGCGCAGAGCGGGCGTAGTAAAATCTGAACCACTGATTAGACCCGTACAAAAGGAGACTTTCCATGCATGATGTTGGAATGAACATGAGCCAGCTTGCCATGAGCGTCAAACAGGTCGACGACACTATCGAGCTCGCTCATGAGTGGAGCCATCAGTTGCTGCATGCGACCGAGAATTTTGACATGGAGCGCATCGGCGCCAAGCTCGAGGCCGCCATGGCCGCGCTCCACGAGGCGCATGACGCGCTCGAGGGCTACGAGGAAGCCATCGAGGCCGACCACAACTCCGTCGGCTCCGTGAAGCTGGTGTAAGGTGGCCGAACACGAGCACGGCTGCGGGTACGAGCACGAGCATCCGCACGGGGCGGACGGTGACGCGGGCTGCCACTGTAGCGGTTCCGGCTCCGAGCTGGTCCGTTTTTCGGTTACCGCACCCGACGACCTGCTGCGCCGTTTTGACGAGCAGATCGCACGCCGCGGCGACGTGGCCAACCGATCCGAGGCCGTGCGCGACCTGATTCGCGCCTCGATCGCCAAGGAGCAGATGCGCACGCCCGATGAGCACGTTATCGGGTCGCTCACCATGATCTACGACCATCACACCGGCGATCTGACGCGCCGTCTGGACGAGGTGCAGCACGACTACACCGACGAGATCGTATCGACCATGCACGTGCATCTGGATCACCACAACTGCTTGGAGATTCTGGCGCTCAAGGGTCGCGGCGAGCGCGTCTACGAACTAGCCGACCGTCTGCTGGGCCTGCGCGGCGTTAAGCACGGCGAGCTCACGTGCGCCGCCACCAAGCAGAGCCTGGGGCTGTAGCGGGATTTCCCGCAGCGCACCTGCCAAAAAGGGACAGGTTTGTTTTGGCAGGTTTAGAAGTTTTACCTACCAAAATAAACCTGTCCCTTTTTGGTCGGTTTTGATGAGGGGTGTCGCATGCGGCATGTGCATATTCATGTGACGGGCATTGTGCAGGGCGTTGGCATGCGGCCGTTTGTGTATCGCGAGGCCATTGCGCATGGCATTTGCGGATGGGTGCTCAATGCGGGCGACGGCGTGCATATCGAGGCGCACGCTCCGGCCGATGCGCTCGATGCTTTTGTTGCCGCGCTTTCTGAGCATGCGCCTGCGGCAGCCCGCGTAGAGCATGTCGAGGTTGTGGATCTGGCAGCCAACGGCTGGGATACCGCCAATGAACAGGGTTTTCGCATCGTAGCATCGCAGGACCAGACCGCGCACACCACACTTGTCTCGCCCGATATCGCCACCTGTGACGATTGCCTGCGCGAGTTGTTCGATCCCGCCGACCGACGCTATCACTACCCCTTTATCAACTGCACTAACTGCGGCCCACGCTTTACCATCATCCGATCGCTGCCTTATGACCGAGCGGCCACATCGATGGACCGTTTCCCCATGTGCCCCGCCTGCGCCGCAGAGTATGCCGATCCACTCGACCGGCGTTTTCACGCGCAGCCCGATGCCTGCTTTGATTGCGGGCCGCATATTACGTGGCGCGAGGCTGTAAACGGCAATGCGTGCGGGAATTCGTCCGCGACACCGGCCGTCGGCACCACACGCGAGGCCAGCGACGCTATCATCGAGCGCTGCGTTGAGCTGCTGGCCAGCGGTGGCATCGTCGCCATCAAGGGCCTGGGCGGATTCCATCTAGCCTGTGACGCTGCCAACGAGCAAGCGGTGGCCGAGTTGCGCCGTCGCAAACGCCGCAGCAACAAACCACTTGCCGTCATGGTGCGCAGTCTTGCTGATACCGAGCGCCTGTGTCATATCGACGATGCTGAACGCGATCTGCTCGCCGGCAGTATCCGCCCCATCGTGCTGCTGCGCCGGCGTGCTGTTGACGAGGGCAACGGCAGTTCCCCCGACGCCCTCGCGCTCGCGCCGTCCGTCGCGCGCGACCTTCCTGAGCTCGGCGTCATGCTCCCCTATACGCCGCTTCAACATCTGTTGCTTGCCGCGGCAGAAGCCTGCGGTATGCACGCGCTCGTCATGACCAGCGGAAACCTGAGCGAAGAACCCATCGAGACCGACGACGACCTTGCCTGGGAACACCTCGTTGCCGCCGGCATCGCCGACGCGCTGCTCGGTAACGACCGCGCGATCCTCTCGCGCTACGACGACTCTGTAGTGCGCGTGGTCGACGGCGCCATTATGCCCGTTCGCCGCGCTCGCGGATATGCACCCCAGCCGCTGCCGTTGCCGGCGCTCGACGGCGCTCCGTCCTGCGTGCTCGCCTGCGGGCCACAACAAAAGGCCACGATTGCGCTCACGCGTGAAGGGACGAACGGCGAGGCGACCTGTTTTGTGTCGCAGCATATCGGCGATGTTGAAAACGGCGGGACCTTCGATGCCTGGAACGCCGCGCGCACACGCTTGGAAGATCTCTTTGACTTGGCGCCCGCCGCCTTGGCCTGCGATTTACACCCCAGCTATCTATCGGGCCAGTGGGCGCGCGAGCAGACGCGAAAATGCAATCTGCCGCTCGTCGAGGTGCAGCACCATCATGCGCATATCGCGAGCGTAATGGCCGAGGCCATCGCCGCGGGCCAGCTTACAACCGACGCGCGCGTCCTTGGCATCGCCTTTGACGGCACCGGCGCCGGCACCGATGGGACCATTTGGGGCGGCGAGTTTCTTGTTGCCAGCCTTGGCGGCTTTGAGCGCACCGCGCATTTGCGCACCTGGGCGCTCCCCGGTGGGGCGGCCTCCGTGCGCGACGCCCGCCGCAACGCCTTTGCCCTGCTCAGTGAGCTCGGCCTGCTCGAGCACCCAGGTGCCGCTCGGCTTTTGGACAGCCTCGACGAGCAAACGCGCAGCGTGACAGCCACCATGATCGAGCGCGGCATCAACAGCCCGCGTACCAGCAGCATGGGGCGTCTCTTTGATGCCGCGGCAGCAATTCTGGACATCTGCGACAAGGCAACCTACGAGGGCGAACCCGCCATAGAACTCGAAGCCGCCGCCTGGCGCGCGCTCGACAACGAAATCGCCCATTTTCCCGACGACAACGCCGGCTATTTCGCATCTGGCCCATCGTGGCTGGACGGCCCCTATGTTCTGGACCAGAAAGCGCTCTTTGAGGCACTTTTGGGAGGAATTGAAGCCGGAGCGCCCGCCGACAGGCTCGCACTCGATTTCCATGTCGCCGCCGCGCGCTCCTCGGCGCGCATCGCCAGCGATATCTGCGTGCACGAGGGCATCGACACCGTCGCGCTCTCGGGCGGCGTGTTCATGAACCGACTTCTGCTTCAGCTTCTCACCCGCGAGCTCAAAAGCGCAAGCTTTACTGTCCTTGTCCCCCACACCGTACCCGTCAATGACGGTTGCATCGCCTACGGTCAGGCGGCAGTCGCACGCACTCGTCTTGCGCAGATTGCATCGCAGTAGCTCGCCCTCACACGCCGCTGTGCCCAACCGTCTCACAGGCGTAACGCGTTTGCCCGCGAACCCCGCGAGCGCTACCATCAACTGATGGATTATTAAGCGCCCATCCAGCGCAAAGCGTATAAAAGAGGAACATTATGTGCCTTGCCGTTCCCGGTAAAGTAGCCAAACGCGACGATGACCTCAAGGCCACCGTCGACATGATGGGCATCGAGCGCCCTGTTTCGCTGAGACTCGTGCCGACGGCGCAGGTAGGAGACTATGTTCTCGTGCACGCCGGCTTTGGCATCCAGATTGTCGACGAGCAGGAAGCGCAAGAGACGCTCGAGCTTGTTAATGCCATGTCCGAGCTGGTCGAAGAAGACCAGCTTGCCACCAACCCGGCCGAGGCATACTAGTGGCGGCCGAGCAGCCGGCGCGCTCCGGTATCGATTTCTCGGCATTCCGCGATCCCAAGCTGGCTCGCGAGCTCATCGAGCGCATTCATGAGCTTGTCGGCGACCGCGCCATCAACCTTATGGAAGTCTGCGGCACGCATACCGTGAGCATCGGGCGCTATGGCTTTCGCTCCATTATGCCGGCCGGGCTCAAGCTGCTGAGCGGCCCGGGCTGCCCCGTCTGCGTCACCGCCAACCGCGACATCGACCACGCAATCGCGCTCGCCAACATAGACGGAGCCATCATCACCACCTTTGGCGACATGATGCGCGTGCCCGGATCATCCACCTCGCTCGCTGCGCAAAAGGCGGCAGGACGCGACATCCGCATCGTCTATTCCCCGCTCGACGCGCTCGACATTGCCGAGCAAAACCCCGATCGCCCGGTCATTTTTATGGGCGTGGGCTTTGAGACTACGACGCCCACCATCGCCGCCGCCATCTTGGAGGCCGAGGCGCGCGGGCTTTTGAATTTCTCGGTCTATTGCGCCCACAAGACCACGCCGCCGGCGTTGCGCGCCATCGCCAACGACCCCGAGACCGCCATCGACGGCTTTATCCTGCCGGGACACGTCGCCACCATCACGGGCTTGGCGCCCTTTAGCTTTTTGGTCGACGAATTCAATACCCCGGGCGTGGTCACGGGATTTGAACCGGTCGATATCCTGCAGGGCATCTGCATGCTGGTCCAGATGGTTGTCGAGGACAGGCCGGCGATTGACAACGCCTACCGCCGTGGCGTCAACGCAGACGGCAACCCCGTGGCGCGCCAGCTGGTCGAGCAGGTGTTTGAGCCATGCGACACCACGTGGCGCGGGCTGGGGCCGATTGCCAACTCGGGCCTTTCCATCCGCCCCGAGTTCTCGCGCTTTGATGCCCGCGTTCGCTTTGACGTGCCCGTTGAGCCGACGGTTGAGCCGCGCGGATGCCGCTGCGGCGACGTGCTGCGCGGAGCCATTACGCCGAGCAGCTGCCCACTCTTTGGCCGCACCTGCACGCCCGAGCACCCCGTCGGCCCGTGCATGGTGAGTTCCGAAGGCAGCTGCGCGGCGTACTACCGTTACCGAGTCTAGCCCGAACGCCCCCGCGCACTGACACCTCCCACGATTGGAGTTTTGGATATGTCCCATAGCATCACCGATAGCACCGTCCTGTTGGGCCACGGCTCCGGCGGACAGATGATGAAGCGCATCATCGATGAGGTCTTTTTAGATGCCTTTGGTTCGCCCGAGCTGCTCGAAGGCAACGATGCCGGCGTCGCCGCGCTGCCCGCGAGCGGGCGCATCGCCATGTCGACCGACAGCTTTGTAGTCTCGCCGCAGTTCTTCCCCGGTGGCAACATCGGCCGCCTCGCCGTGTGCGGAACCGTTAACGATGTCGCGACCTCGGGCGCCAACGTGCGCTACCTGTCGTGCGGCTTTATCCTTGAAGAGGGCTATCCCATGGATAAGCTCCGCCAGATTGTGCAGACGATGGCCGAGACGGCGCACGAGGCGGGCGTGTCCATAATCACGGGCGACACCAAGGTGGTCGAGCGCGGCGGGGCCGACGGCGTCTATATCAATACCGCCGGCGTGGGCGAGGTACCCGCGGGCGTGGCGCTCAGCGGCGCAGACTGCCAGCCCGGCGATGTCATCCTGGTCTCGGGTACACTGGGCGACCACGGTATCGCCATCATGAGCCAACGCGAGGGCCTGGCGTTTTCGAGCACCATCGAAAGCGATGCCGCGCCGCTCAACCACCTGATTGCCGACGTTTTGGCCGCAGCGCCCGGCACGCGTTGCTTTCGCGACCCCACGCGCGGTGGCCTGGCGTCCACACTCAACGAGTTTGCCCAGGCCAGCGGTGTTGCCATGGAGGTCGACGAAGATGCCGTGCCCGTGCGTCCCGACGTGCAGGCCGCCTGCGAAATGCTCGGCTACGATGTACTGCAGGTGGCAAACGAGGGCAAGATGGTTGCCGTCGTGCCTGCCGAGCAAGCCGATGCCGCGCTGGCCGCCATGCGCGCCGCCCGCTACGGCGAGAATGCCGCCATCATCGGTCGCGTGCTGCCGCTTGCCGAGGGCGCCCGTCCCGCCGTGCGCGTGCGCACCGGCTGGGGTTCGACCCGCATCCTCGACATGCTCGTAGGAGAGCAGCTGCCGAGAATTTGCTAACGACAAAGGCTCAGGGCTATTAAAGATATTCAGATTCCAAACATGCCCGGCACGCATGCCCAGTATCATGGGGTGCGTTTTACAACTCAAGCGGCAGGAGCACCCATGGCAGCAGCTTTTTCCCATGTGATCTTTGACCTGGACGGAACCATCCTCAACACGCTCGAGGACCTGGCGGCCGCCGGCAACCATACCTGCAAGGCGCACGGCTGGCCCACGTTTGCCGTTGACGAGTACCGCTACAAGGTGGGAAACGGCATGCTCAAGCTGGTTGAGCGCTTTATGCCCGCCGAGTACGCAGGCGACGGCCGCATGTTTGAGCAGACGCTTGCCGAGTTTAGGGCTTACTACGGCGAGCACAAGGAAGACCACACCGCTCCCTATGCCGGCACGATCGAGATGCTCGACCGCTTGCGCGCCGCGGGCGTTCAGCTTGCCGTGCTCACTAACAAGGACCACGTCTCGGCGGCTCCGCTTATCGAAAAGTATTTTGGTTCCGAGCGCTTTGCGCTGGTGCAGGGCCGTGTCGATGCGTTTCCGCCCAAGCCCGAAGCACCCGTCACGCTGCATGTGATGGAAGAGCTAGGCGCCGACCCGGCGACCACGCTCTATGTGGGCGATTCCAATGTCGATATCCTGACCGGCCACAACGCCGGCCTTAAGAGTGCGGGCGTCAGCTGGGGTTTCCGCGGCCGCGCAGAGCTGGAAGCCACCGGCGCCGACTACGTGGTGGACACCCAGGCAGAGCTCGCGGCGCTGGTGCTGGGCGAGTAACGAGCGACACTGCTTAACGCAGCTGCGGCAATTCTTCCGCGCGGAAAGCGCATCCCGTTTTGGAGCTCCGGAATGGGATGCGCTTTCCGTTTGAGGCGCATCAGGGAAACCGCATCCCGTTTCAGAGTAATATTCCGGGTCGCACTTTCCGTAACCCACCCCATCCGGAAAATGCGACCCACTATTCGGCCAAAAACCGGGTCGCGGTTTCCCAAGCACTCGATGCAACGCTGGCACAAGGAATGTCCCCAACTGCCGCCTGGTCATTTAAGAACGTCCCCAATGACTACAAGTGCCGCACCATGGCAACGACGCAGGTAGAGGATGGACAGCGAGCGACGTCCAGGACGAACAAGTTGGCATGAAAAAGGCAAGACATAGACCTTCTGGTCATGCCTTGCCTTTTGAATGACAAATTGTCGTCCTGGGCGGCGCGCAGCGTCAACTGGTTACGCGGTTCGTAGAACCGCGTAACCCCCTAGCTCAGCATTGCATCCATCATCTCGGAGTTGACGGAGTCGTCGGCAGACCACTCGCCGTCGTCGTTGCAGGTGTACTTGAAGATAACCGTGGTCTTCCTGGGCTCGGTGGCCTTGGTCACATCGACCATAACCTGACCGGCCATCTTGTACAGCTCGTCATCGGAAGGAACCGTGTCAAGCGCGGCGACCTTCTCCTGATACTGGGTGGAGAAGTCCTCGACGATCTTGTTCATAGACTTGCAGGTGATAGAGACCTCGGCGGTCGCGACACCCTTGTCCTCGTCGACCGTCACGTCGCCGATCTTGTAGTCAAAGCCCTCGAGATAGGTCTTGGCATACTCCTTGGGATCGATACCCAGCTGCTCGAACTCGTCGCCCGAAGCCTCCTCCAGACCAGAAAGGAAGTCGTCGCCACCGTTCTTGACCTCGTCAAACTGCGTCGTAAGATCCTCGGTGATGAGCTCCTCAACCGAAGGACCTCCACAGCCGGAAAGCACGACCACACATGCAACCAAGACGGCCATGAGGGGCGCAAGCAGCAGCTTCTTTTTCATGTTGTTCCTCCCAATGAGCGGCACTGCGCTTCCCAGACGCGGCGCACGTTGTAATAAGTAAGCCCATACTATCCACTTATGAACACCCTCGGCAACGCGAAGGCGCGGTCGGTTCGTTTTAGCGTCCGAACGGTTTGCAAGCCCACCCAACGTGCAATAAAACGCTTTCCCGCGGTACAATAAAAAAGGTGGCCGGAAAACCCGACCACCCTCGCACAGCCTTTGGATGCCGCAGTTTACTTGCGGACGACCTTGACGATGGCGTCACCGGCGGCGACGGCGGACTCTGCCTCAACGGTGAGCTCGACATCGGCAAACTCGGCGGTGTTGGACACGGCCACGACGACGCAGTCCTTGTAACCGGCAGCGGCGATCTTGGCGCGGTCGATCTTGAGTATGGGCTGGCCAGCCTTCACAACGTCGTCGGCCTTGACGAAGCCCTCGAAGCCATCGCCGTTCATGTTGACGGTATCGACGCCAACGTGCACCAGAACCTCGATGCCGCTATCGGACTGCAGGCCCACGGCGTGACCCATGGTGACGGTCACCTTACCGTCGCAGGGAGCGTAGACCAGATCGTCCTCGGGCCACACGGCACAGCCCTTGCCCAGAACCTCGCCACCAAAGACGGGATCGGGCACGTCGGCCATCTTGATGACCTTGCCCTTGACGGGCGAGCACAGCACGTCGGCGCCGGCAGAAGCAGAGATGGAGGCCGGAGCAGCGGCAGCCGCGGGCTCAGCCTTCTTCTTGAACATATCAAACAGACCCATACGTTTTCTCCTCTTGATTAAGCGCAACGTTGTGCGCATGCCTACGGTAATTATAGTGCCAAATGGTTCAAATGCTAAGGTGGGGACTCGAATCGCAAGCCCTTCCCGGTAGTGCTCGTGGGATGAGCATCTCCTTTGCATCGCGGTTCGATAAGCCGAGTATCGCCCACGCGCGGGACGGGCAGAAGCGGGCACGCCAAACCCGATACTTCTTTTCGCAGCGGCACCCCGCCGCCACCCCGCTCCTGGCACCTCCTGATACCTACCGAAACGTGCCAAAATAAACCCGTCCCTTTTTGGTAGGTTTGGCGAGTGTGGATTTTCGGACGCTTAACTAACGAGCGTGGATAATCTCCCACTTTGACTTTGAGGCCGTCACCGAGCCAAAAACGGGAGATTATCCACGTTCATTTTGGATGACCCCCCCCTGTACCAAGCCGAGCTCCATGGTCAAGTAATAACGACTTCTCATCATTAGATTGTTTATATCAATTCTAATAACTATTTAATCATTAAACTCGTTATTAGAATTGATATGATTAGCCTAATAACGAGTTTCCGGCACTAAAGATATGGAGGGCGCGATGCAAATCGAGGAGAACGGCCAGGGAACGCTCCGCAATAATCTATCGGGGAAATTGGCTTACTATTCGTTTTTTCCAACGCCCTTGCAATCATTGAGGCAGCTAAACCTCACCGAGGAAACCTATCGCACGCTTTCCGCATGCTCACGAAAGCTTGGAGAGCTTGAAGGCATGCTCTACTTTGTTCCCAACGCCGACATGTATCTGACAATGTACGTGCGCAAAGAAGCACTCCTTTCTTCGCAAATTGAGGGAACCCAGTGCACGTTTGACGACCTACTTAGTCCATCACAAACACAACTCCATCATAAAGATGTCGCAGACGTCGTGAATTACGTCCGTGCTGTCGACCGCGGCGTAGAACTGCTCAAAAAGATGCCCTTGTGCACGAGACTTCTTAGGCAAGTTCATGCGGTCCTGCTGGACGGAGTGCGCGGAACGGAGAAGAATCCAGGCGAGCTGCGCTCCTCACAAAACTGGATTGGCCCCTCAGGCTGCACCATTGCAACCGCATCGTTTGTCCCTCCAAACATTGAAGATTTGAGTAACACGCTCCAGGACTTCGAACGCTTTATCAATGAGCCTCAAGTCGAAATGGATCCGATTGTGCGGGCGGCGCTCGTCCATTACCAATTTGAAACTGCCCATCCATTCCTAGACGGAAACGGTCGCCTGGGCAGGCTTCTCATTACACTTATGCTCATCAATGATGGCGCTCTTCATTCTTGCTTGTTCTATCCATCGTTCCAGTTCAAGAAAAACCGAAGCGAGTACTACCGGCAACTCACATCCGTAAGGGAGAGAGGCACTTACGAGGAATGGATAGAGTTTTTCTGCAACAGTCTTCTCGAGAGTGCGAAGGACTCGGTAGGGTCTTTAAAAAACCTTGTTGACCTCCATAACCGTTCCACAGCAACCATTACCGAAAATCTCGGAAGGACTGCTGCAAACGGGCAAAGGCTGTTGGGCATTCTTGAAGAGCACCCCATCGTCGACACCGCATTCATCGCTGCCCAACTCGATATCGGCAGGAGTACCGCGAGCTCGCTCGTCAAATCATTTGAAGAATTGGGTATCCTCCGTCCGCTCGACGAGTCAAGACAGAGATACCGGCAGTACGGGTATGAAGAGTATCTTTCGATTCTCAGGGAAGACGCCGAGCCGATTAGATAGGCATCGCAGCCCAGGCAAATTAAAGCGAGCGTGGATAATCTCCCACTTTGAGCCTGCACACAGGCCAAAAACGGGAGATTATCCACGCTCATTCCTGAGTAGTCATTTATGAACGTCCCCAATGACTAGTCCGGCAACGCCGATGTTTCGGCAACGACAGCGAGCGAGCCGCATTCGGAGCAAGACGACGCCGCAGGTAGAGAACGGACAGCGAGCGGGTCGCATTTGAGACAAGGTGACGTGAAACGAAAGGGCGCTGACCTTCTGGTCGCGCCCTTGAAGTTGAACGTCAGATTGTCCAAATGCGGCCCGCGCAGCGTCGAGCAGTTACGGCGTTTGGTAAAACGCCGTAACTAACGTGCTCCGTACTTCTCGTAGTAGGCGTCGATGGCAGTCTTGAGCTCGTCGTCGATGACAACCTTGCCGTCGATCTCGTGGTTGTAGAGGGTCTCGACGACCTCGGCCATGGAGACGATGCTCGCGACGGGGAAACCGTACTTGGCCTCGATCTCCTTCTGCGCGGTGGTCACACCGCCCTTGCCGACCTCCATGCGGTTGAGGGACACGATCAGGCCCTTGATCTCGACATCGGCAGCAGCCTTGACCTTGGGATAGGTCTCGTCGATGGACTTGCCGCTGGTGGTAACGTCCTCGACCATGACCACACGGTCGCCGTCCTTGGGCTCATAACCCAGCAGGTTGCCCTTATCGGCACCGTGGTCCTTGGCCTCCTTGCGGTCGCAGCAGTACTTGACCTCCTTGCCGTACAGCTCGTGGTAGGCAATTGCGGTCACGACGGCCAGCGGAATGCCCTTGTAGGCCGGTCCAAACAGCACATCAAAGTCGTCGCCAAAGTTATCGTGGATGGCCTGGGCGTAATACTCGCCCAGCTTCTTGAGCTGATAGCCCGTCACGTAAGCGCCGGCGTTCATAAAGAACGGGGACTGACGGCCGCTCTTGAGCGTAAAGCTGCCGAACTTAAGAACGTCGGACTCGACCATAAACTTGATGAACTCTTGCTTGTAAGCCTCCATGCGGGCTCCTCTCGTAATCGCGTACGTGCTCTTCAGTTTAGCGCAGGCGAGGCGTCGATGTGGGCGTGCTTTGAGGCCACGGCATTCTGTAAAGGCTTTGTCAGGGGGAATGGTTTTCCGAACAATGGGGTTGACATGTCAAACCCCCTCACCAAGAATACGGGCGGATTAAAAAGGGGTACGAGATACCCAAAGCGCGCTGCGCTCAGCCTTTAGGAGGTGTGCCATGGAAGGCAGTCCTAGTCGAAAAACCTGCATGTCGCCCTCGGCACGCCGCGAGGACTCCGCACACGCATAAACGCCACCGGCAGATCGCCAAAACCACCGCAAAGGCGCGCTGCACCCTTTGTGGGCTCAAGAGCTTGACGTGAGCGACATCTAGGTTTTTTGAAGCAAATACGACACGTACGCTAACTCCCCTCAACAAGGAGGACCCTATGCTGATGCTCAAAACCGTCACGGTACTCGAAGCCATCTCCAAGCGCCGCCGCACGGCGCGCCCTGCCGCTCATACCGGCCTGTCCAAGAACACCATATTCGCCGCCACCCATAGTGCCGAGGACGCCCTCGTACTGCTTGACGCCACGGCAAACGGCCTCACCGTCGAGCAGGCAACTGAGCGCCTGAACGCCGTCGGCCCCAACACCATCGAGGCAACGACCAAAACGCTCGCCCGCCGCATCGCCGACGCGTTCATCGATCCCTTCGCCGGCATCCTCGCCGCGCTCGCACTGGTCTCGCTCTACATCGACGTGCTCGCCGTGCCCGAACCGCAGCGCGACCCCTCCACGGTCATCGTCATCGGCACTATGCTGCTGGTATCGGGCGGCATGAAGTTTATCCAGGAAGCCCGCAGCGGCAATGCGGCCGAGGCCCTCAAGGACCTGGTCTCCAACACTTGCACCGCCCTGCGCGACGGCGAGCGCATCGAGATCCCCTTCGACGAGCTCGTCCCTGGCGATGTAATCCGTCTCTCTGCCGGCGATATGGTGCCGGCAGATGCCCGCATCATCACCGCGCGCGACCTGTTTGTGATCGAGTCCGCACTCACCGGCGAGAGCGAGGCCGTCGAGAAGACCACCGCCGTCACCGTCGTCGAGGGCGCCGACGGCTCCGCACTGCCACTCTCTGCCTGCAAGAACATCGTCTTTACCGGCACCTCCGTGCAAAACGGCGCCGCCATGGCGCTTGTCGTTGCCACCGGCTCGGACACCTACCTGGGCGGCATCGCCAAGATGCTCAACGGGCGCGGCGAAAAGAGCGCGTTTGACCGCGGCGTCTCGAGCGTCTCCATGTTGCTCGTACGCCTCATGCTCGTTATGGCGCCGGCCGTCTTTGCCATCAACGCCGCCACCAAGGGCGACGTCATCGACGCGCTGCTGTTCGCCACGAGCGTGGCCGTGGGCATCACGCCGCAAATGCTTCCCGTCATCGTGACCACGAGCCTATCGCAGGGCGCCAAGGACCTCGCCCGTCGCCAGGTTATCGTCAAGGAGCTGCCGGCGATTCAAAACCTCGGCGCGATGGACGTCCTGTGCTGCGACAAGACCGGCACCCTCACCGAAGACCGCATCGTGCTCGAGCGCTATCTCAGCACCGACGGCAACGAAGACGCACGCGTGCTGCGCCATGCGTTTTTGAATAGCTTCTTCCAAACCGGCCTCAAAAACCTTATCGACCTGGCCGTAATCGACCGTGCCGATGTGACGCCCTCGACCGTCGTGCCCGATTCTATACTGGGCCAGAGTCTGCGCGACCGCTATACCAAGGTCGACGAGGTTCCCTTCGATTTCTCGCGCCGTCGCCTGAGCGTAGTTGTCGCCGACGCCCAAGGCAAAACCCAGATGGTTACCAAGGGCGCTGCCGAGGAAATGCTCGAGATCTGCTCCTTTGTCGAGATCGATGGCATCGCTCAGCCGCTCACCGACGAGAAGCTCGCCCAGATTCGCAAGCAGATCGCCGGACTTAACGCCGAGGGCCTACGCGTAATTGCCGTGGCGCAGAAGACCAATCCGCGCTGCGTGGGCGAGTTTGGCATCGCCGACGAGTGCGACATGGTGCTGATGGGCTTTTTGGCCTTCCTCGATCCGCCCAAAGCAAGTGCCGCGAGCGCCGTCGCCACCCTCGAGGCCAAGGGCGTGGCGGTCAAGGTCCTAACCGGCGACAACGACCGCGTCGCCGCCACCGTCTGCGAGCAGATCGGTATCGATGCGAGCAACGTCTTGCTCGGCTCCGAGATCGATGCGCTCGATGACGCCGAACTTGCCGAGCGCGCCGAGAAAACCCACCTCTTCGCCAAGCTCTCGCCGCTGCAGAAGGCGCGCCTGGTACGTGTCATGCGCGAGATGCTCGGCCACACCGTGGGCTTTATGGGCGACGGCATCAACGACGCCGCCGCCATGCGTGCGAGCGATTGCGGCATCTCGGTCGATTCGGCCGTCGATATTGCCAAGGAATCCGCCGATATCATCTTGCTTCAGAAGGACCTGGGCGTGCTCGAGCGCGGCATCATCGAAGGCCGCCGCACTTACGGCAACCTGCTCAAGTACCTCAAGACCACGGTGAGCTCCAACTTTGGCAATGTGCTGTCCGTGACCGTCGCGAGCCTGTTCTTGCCGTTTTTGCCCATGAGCGCCCTGCAGTTGGTACTGCTGTCGCTGGTCTACGAGATCGTGTGCATCGCACTGCCGTGGGACACCGTCGATGATGCCTGGACTGCCCGCCCGCGTGCCTGGGACGCCGCGTCCATCAAGGGCTTTATGCTCGAGCTGGGCCCCGTGAGCTCGCTGTTTGACATCGTGACCTTCGCCGCGCTCTTCTTTGTCGTGTGCCCCGCCGCCGTGGACGCAAGCTGGTCCGAGCTTGCCGCCGTGGGCGACGTCGCGGGTATGGCGACCTTTGCTGCGCTCTTCCAGAGCGGCTGGTTTGTCGAGTCCATGTGGTCGCAGACACTCGTGGTCCACATGTTGCGCTCCCCGCATCTGCCGAGCCCGCGCGACCACGCCGCGCCCGCATTGTGCGTTCTTACCGTGCTGGGCCTGGTGCTCGTCACCTGGCTGCCGGCAAGCCCCATCGCCGATGTGCTCGGCCTCATGCCGCTGCCCACGAGCTTTTTTGGGCTGCTCATTGGCATCGTTACCGCCTATATCGCGCTCACCCAGCTGGCAAAGTGCCGCTACATTGCCCGCCACGGCGAGCTGCTGTAGCAAGTAGACGGAAAACACCCTGCCAGCTGCCGTTGCCACTACCACAGCTGCCAACGCCGCTACCGCTGCCTCTGCCGCCGCCGCAGTCTATCCCCCCAGCAGTTGCGGTGAAATAGTTCCTGTTTAAAGCCCCGTGACTTTAATTTAGGGACTATTCCACCGCAACTTATTGGGAGATTAGCTAGTCCTTGGGCGTCCAGGACCAGAAGAAGTTGATAAGGGCCACGCGCGAGGCGGTACCGGTCTTTTTGTTGATCGAGGAAATGTGACGATAGAGCGTGGAGCGCGAAAGGAAAAGCGTTGTGGCGATGTCCTGAACGCTCTGGTCCGAAACGACCAATACCTCAAGAATATCGCGCTCGCGCTCTGTAAGCCCAAAGGTGGCGACGAAAGCATCGAGGCGTTCATCGGACGTGAGCTCCGCTGCCTCCACGGGCTCGGGGTCGGAGCATGTGGGCGCAAGATCCCCACCAAGATCGTCGGTGGCAAGCGGCAGGCCATCCTGCATCACGGCATCATCGGCTCGTTGCCCCAACTGCCCCAGCAGCGTAATCGCAATGCCCACAAACATCACGAGCGCCGCACCGACCGAAGCCAGCACGTTTTGACTCGAGATAATCGCCACTGCCGGCGCCGTCACGAGCATCGAGCACACGTTGTTGACGACGCGACCCATGCACGGCCAAAAATATGACCAGCGCGCATAGAGCGAGACGGCGGCATATTTTGTGGTAAAGAACACCACGAAAAAGCCCGAGCCCAGATAAAAGATGATCGTGGCAGCGAGCTCGTTGCCGCCATTGCCGTCGACGATGAGCACAAAGAACGAAAGCGTGGACAGTATGGCGGCACATGTCATGCCGATATTCATATACGAGCGGCCGTGCAGGTCAAATAGTGCGCCAGCGACCAACGAGCTCACGACAAGCAGCAGGCGCGGCCAATCGCCCAAATCGACGGCTCCGACAGCATGCAGGGTCGTGAAGCCCGCGTTGAGAGCGGCGAATACGCTGGAAAGGTACGCCGTCGCCACGGTCAGGCGAACTACGGCGCGACGGAATGCCGCCTTTGCCTCGGGATCGTCATGCCACTTGGCGCCATATTCCAGAGCATCTACCGAAAGCCCGGCAGCACTGGGTTCAAAGTTGGGGTCGGACTCGTCGCGCAGCTTGGCGCGTCGGGCACCGTGGAGCAACGCCACCTGCGCGATCGCACAGACGACCAGAACAGCCTGCTGAGGAATGCCGACAGGCATCACCATGTGGTTGAGAACCTGCACCAGAACGCCCATGGCGTAAGAAAGTGCGGCGGCGCGCGCCAAGCAGGGCGTTCGCGCAAAGCGCCTCGCATAATTTGCATGGGCAGTCGATCCGCAGTAGCCCAGCGCGCAGCACGCCACCAAACCGCCGGCAATTACCACCTCAACCTGAACCGCCATAATCAACAGCAGCAATGCCGCCACCAGCAAAACGCCCGTGACGTCACTCGTTGCGTCGATAGCATGGGGACGGCGATAGTACAGAATGGGACGCACAAAAAAGCCAATCACGCTCGCGCCGATGACAAGGCTCTCATAAATAACGACCTCGTTTGGAGACACGAACTCGGCCATGCGCACATCAAAAAGATACTCGCACGCCAAAAACGTGAAGAAGAACAGCGCCAGGCATATAATCTCCCGAATGCCCCGACGCAAATATGCGGTTGTGTCTCCTATGCCCCTCATGGTTAACCCCCATCCGCTCAATTGTCTGGAAATTTATTTGGCTCTGTTAGACCAGGATTGACATACATGTGTCCCCACGGTGCCATATCGTTGA
>CAJMRD010000032.1 GCA_905215725.1 uncultured bacterium
CGCTGGTGTGTGCTGCGCCATCCCACGCCGGCCATGGCCCAGGCCGCGAGCATGAGCACCGAGGCCTTCGAGCAGTTCTACTTCGACGTGTGCACCATGGACTATTCCCGCATGGATCGCGCCATGGATCCGCTGAAGGCGCTGATGGAAAGGACGGACAGGGTGCGCCTGACGGCCAGGGGAACCGACCTGACCTTCTCCATCAAGGGCATGCCCGCCGTCAAGTGCGCCGGCGACTGCAACATTCCCGACGGCGAAATCTACACCGCGCCGGTGCGCGGCAGCGTCAACGGCGTGATCTCCTACAACACGCCCTCCACCCAGGACGGCTTCACCTTTGAAAACGTCCGCCTGACCTTCAGAGACGGCAAAATCGTCGAAGCCACGGCCAACGACGCCGTGCGCGTCAACCACATGTTCGACATCGACGAAGGCGCGCGCTATGTGGGTGAATTCGCCATCGGCGTAAATCCCTACGTAACCAAGGCCATGAACAACATCCTCTTCGACGAGAAGATCATGGGCAGCTTCCACTTCACGCCCGGCAACTGCGTCATGGGCTGCGACAACGGCAACGTCTCGCAGGTGCATTGGGACCTGGTCATGATCCAGCGGCCGGAATACGGCGGCGGGGAAATCCTCTTTGACGGCAAGGTCATCCGCAAGGACGGCGTCTTCGTTCGGGAGGACCTGAAAGGGCTGAATCCCGAGAATTTGAAATAAGGAGCTTACACGCAAAAGGGGAGAGAAGATTACCGTGGTCAAATACGTCATCAAGCGTCTGCTGATCGCCATCCTGACGCTGTGGATCATCCTGACGGCGACGTTCATCCTGATGAAGTCCATCCCGGGCGATCCGTTTGCCAACGAAAAGATGATCCTGCCGGAAATCCGCGCGAACATGGAGGCCAAGTACGGCCTGGACAAGCCGGAGATCGAGCAGTACTTCATCTACATGAACAACCTGCTGCACGGGGACTTCGGCGTCTCCTTCAAGTACAGGAACCGCTCCGTGAACGACGTCATCGCCACGGGCTTCCCGGTCTCCTGCACGCTGGGCCTTACGGCCTGCGCGATCGGCCTGGTGCTGGGCGTGAGCTTCGGCATCCTCGCCGGCGTCAAGCGCGGCAAGTGGCCGGATTACCTGGTGATCTTCATCTCCATCCTCGGCGTGTCGGTCCCCGCGTTCGTATTTGCGAGCTTGTTCCAATACTTCTTTGCGGCAAAACTGCAGTGGTTCCCGGTGACCGGCTGGGGAACGCTGGCCACGATGGTGCTGCCCTCGCTGGCGCTGGGCTTCCGCATGGTCGCCTACATCGCGCGCATGATGCGCACCTCCATGCTGGACGTGCTCGGCCAGGACTACATCAAGACCGCAAAGGCCAAGGGCCTCTCCCAGCGGGAGATCATCTGGAAGCACGGCGTGCGCAACGCCATCATGCCGGTGGTGACCGTATCCGGCTCCATGATCGCCTCGACCATGGTCGGCTCCTTCATCGTGGAGAACATCTTCAACATCCCCGGCATGGGCAAGTACCTGGTGGACGCGGTCAAGACCAGCGACTACACCATGATCATGGGCATGACCGCGTTCTACGCGATCGTCATGATCGTCATGATGTTCCTCGTGGACATCCTCTACATGCTCATCGACCCCAGAGTGAAAATGGACTAAAGGAGGTGCGCCCGAAATGCATGCAAATCCCTTGACCCGCGACCAGTTTGAGCGCACCCTGAAATCGACCGCCGCGCTCAACGAGATCAAGCGGCCCGCCACCACCTATTGGAAGGACGCCTGGCGCCAATCTGCGCAATGGGATGTAGCGGAGTTTATAAACCAAGCGAAGGGGGCGGCCCAGGCGGGTCGCCCCCTTTCTTGTGCCGGTGGATTAGCGGCGTTCGAGGACCGCTACGGTTTCGGTGTGGTCGGTGTGAGGGAACATGTCGATCGGCGTAATCTTGAGCAGGCGATAGCCTCCGTCGAGGAGCTGATGCAGGTCGCGCTCTTGAGTCACGGGGTTGCAGCTGATATAGGTGATGCGGCGCGGCTTAAGCGCGCAGGCAGCTTCGAGGAACTCGGGGGTAGAGCCGGCGCGCGGCGGATCGATGGAAAGGACGTCGACCCGCTCGTTGTTGTCGGCGGCATCTAGGATGTAGTCGGTGGCATCGTCGGCCATAAACCAGGCGCTGCGGGTAAGACCGTTGAGCTCGGCATTGCGGCGTGCGTCGGCAATGCCCGCCGGGTTGCGCTCCACACCGAGCAGCATGATGCCGATCCCCTTGTTCTGGGCATCTTTAGCTGCGCAAAGACCGATGGTGCCGCTGCCGCAGTAAGCATCCATAAGCACATCGCCCTGGTGCAGATCCATGCCGTCGATAGCGAGCTGATAGAGCAGCTCGGTCTGTTGCGGGTTGGTCTGGTAGAACGCGGTGGGGGAGATATCGAACTCACAGCTGAGTAGCTGGTCGCGCATGCATTCGGCGCCATACACGATGCGGGTTTCCTCGCCGAGGATGGCGTTGCCGGGGCGTCCGTTGATGTTTTGGGCAACGGTGACGATATGCGGATCGAGTGCGGCGACAGCCTCAAAGAACTCCTGCGCATGCGGCAAGTCGCGCTGGGCGGTCACGAGGGTGACCATAATCTGGTCGGTGCGCCAGCCGCAGCGAACGACGGCATAGCGAAGCAGCCCCAGATGCTTGTCCTCATTAAACGCGGGAATATGCAGCCGCTCAGCTTCGCGTGCGATGCCGTTGAGAATCTGACGGGCACCTGGCGCCTCGACAGGACACTCGGGTACGGCAACGATTCTGTGCGTGCCGCGCTCAAAGAAACCGCAACGGACAGCGCTCTCCTTACCGGGGGCAAAGGGAGTGGCGGCCTTATGACGAAAGCCACGCGGCGCAGGATATTTACCCGGGTCGCCCAGGGTGACGCCCATACCGCGAATAGGATCAACGGCGATACCCTCACGCTCACAAAGCGAAGCAAAAAGCTCCTCCATAGCAGCCTGCTTAGCCGCCAACTGCTTTTTATAAGGACGATTGAGCGCCGTGCACCCACCGCAAGCTTTCATGATCGAACAAGGAGACTTGGGATCCACAGCCTTACGCGCACGCGGAACCGAATCCTTGTGTGAGCCCTTGGAGCGAGTTTGGGGCGCTTTATCCCCGCCCCGACGAGAGCCAGAACGCTTGGCCTTAGCCTTTTTGGCTGACTTGCCCTTCGCATCCTGAGACGACTTGGATTTCTTAGAAGATTTTCTATCCTCCGACCCCTCAGCTGCCTCGATCAAAGCACGACGAGCCTTACGCTCCGCACGAGATTCTGCCATGAATTAACCCCACTATTAAATAAAAGAAAAGTCCGAAGCAATTGTACCGTGCATTCAACGTGCCCGATTGGAGGGGACGCTTATTTAAGGCCTCGAGCACGTTGTCTCCCGGAATGCCGGCAGCCGTCACGGTATTTAATTTGTCGCGAGTTCCGCACGAACAGGAGGCCACTTAATGTGGCCTCCGTCGTGAGCAGGACTGTAGAGCAGCAAATTAAATACCGTGACGGCTGCCGGCATTCCGGGCGCACCAACCTTGTGCTTTCCGTCTTGCGCAGGACTGTAGAGCAGGAAACTTAATTACGCGCCGCTCCCCGCCCGCGCCGGGCAAACCATCCCTTGTACTTTATCAAGGTAGAGTGTATGATTCTGAACGTTACATGACTCACTTTACCTAACTAAAGTGCCACCAAGGGGGAATACCATGAATACCGATATGTCTCGTCGTCAGTTTGTTGGTCTAGCCGGCTCGCTTGCCACGGTGCTTGGCCTTGGTCTTGTCGGTTGCGGCGGTGGTGCCGGCAAGGGCTCCGCTGCTGGCTCTGCCGCGGCCAAGGATGCGAAGGGCGCTGCGGAGTCCAAGAAGCTCGTGGTGGGCTTTGATAAGTCCTATCCTCCGTACGGCTTTGTGGGCGACGATGGCGAGTACACCGGCTTTGATCTCGATCTTGCCAAGGCTGTTGCCGATAAGCAGGGCTGGGAGGTCAAATACGAGGCCATCGATTGGGATGCCAAGGACACGCTGCTTAACTCGGGCGCCATCAACTGCATCTGGAACGGCTTTACCATGGAGGGTCGCGAGGACGACTACACGTTCTCCGAGCCGTACATGCTCAACGAGCAGGTGCTGGTGGTCAAGAAGGATGCGGGCATCAAGGGCTGGGACGATCTTGCCGGCAAGACTGTGATTACCCAGACTGATTCCGCTGCGCAGGACGTGCTTGAGGGTGACCAGAAGGATCTGGCAGCGACGTTTGCCACGCTCGACACGATCGGCGAGTACAACACGGCCTTTATGCAGCTCGAGAGCGGCGCGGTCGATGCCGTGGCGTGCGATCTTTCGATTGCCCAGTATCAGCTTGCCGCCAAGCCCGATGCCTATACGCAGCTTGATGAGCCGCTGTCCAGCGAGCACTACGCTGTCGGCTTTAAGAAGGGCGACACCAAGTCGGCCGACGCCGTGACCGAGTCGCTCAAGGCGCTCTATGAGGACGGTACGGTCAAGGACCTCTGCGATAAGTATTCAAGCTATGGTCTATCTTTCGATAATTGGGTGCTCAAGTAATGTCTATTCAGGTCATGATGCAGATGCTTGGCCAGGGATTCTTGGTCAGCTTGCAGTTGTTTGTGCTGACGCTGCTGGGGTCGATTCCGCTGGGAATCCCCGTGGCGTTTATGCGCATGAGCAAAATCGCGCCGCTTCGCTGGATTGCGCGCATCTACATTTCGGTCATGCGCGGTACGCCGCTCATGCTGCAGATGTTTGCCATCTACTTTGCCCCGTACTACGTGTTTGGCATTTCGCTCACGCCCGATTCCAAGTGGACGGCGTGCGTCGTAGCGTTCATCATCAACTACGCCGGTTACTTTGCCGAGATCTATCGCTCGGGCCTGCAGTCCATTCCGCGCGGTCAATACGAGGCCGCCGAGGTGCTGGGCTACTCGCGCCTGCAGACGTTTTTGTACATTGTGATGCCGCAGGTTGCCAAGCGTATTCTGCCGGCGATGGGCAACGAGATCATCACGCTGGTCAAGGACACGTCGCTGGCGTTTGCCATCGGCGTGGGGGAGATGTTCTCGACGGCCAAGGCGCTGGTCGCCTCGCAAGTGAGCATGGTGCCGTTTGCGATTGCGGCGTTGATCTACTGGGTCTTTAACTTTGTGGTCGAGATGCTGCTGGGCGCCGCCGAAAAGAAGCTGGACTATTATCATGACTAACTCAGTGATGAAAATCGAAAACGCACGTAAGGCGTTTGGCGGCAATGAGGTGCTCAAGGATATCTCGCTCGAGGTAAAGCGTGGAGAGGTCGTGGCGATTATCGGGCCTTCGGGTGGCGGCAAGTCCACGCTGCTGCGGTGTGCCACGCTGCTCGAGACGCTCGACGGAGGCTCGCTCTCGTTTGGCGACCTTGCCGTTGCGACGGATGCGGGTTCGGGCGCGGTCTATGCGAAGGGCGATGTGCCCAGGCAGGCGCGCTCGCGATTTGGCCTGGTGTTTCAGAACTACAATCTGTTCCCGCACTATACCGTGATGAAAAACATCACCGATGCGCCGATCCGCGTTCTTAAGCGCCCGCGCGAGCAGGCAGAGGCACGTGCATGCGAGTTGATCGCGCAGATGGGGCTTACGGGCAACGAGAACAAGGTTCCTTGTGAGCTTTCGGGCGGTCAGCAACAGCGCGTGAGTATTGCCCGCGCCCTAGCGCTCGATCCGGAGATCCTGTTCTTTGACGAGCCGACCTCGGCACTCGATCCCGAGCTGACGGCCGAGGTGCTGCGTGTCATTAAAGACCTTGCGGCGCAGAATATGACGATGGTGATCGTGACCCACGCAATGCAGTTTGCGCGCGATGTTGCCGATCGCGTGGTCTTTATGGACGGAGGCCGCATTGTCGAGGAGGGTCCGGCCGAGCAGGTTATCGACCATCCGCGCGAGCAGCGCACGCGTGAGTTTTTGAGCCGTATCGAGGGATAGGCTCAGGTATTTGCTCAACTATTAATTGAGGCGAAGCCGCCGCAGGTCTTACGGTCTGTGGCGGCTTTTTGTTTGCATCGGCGGGGTTCAATAATCGCCTTACAAGCTTGTCTCTTCCTCTCGCCGCCTGTATTCATACGTGTGCCGAAAGGTGTGCATGGACGGTCGCCCGTGAGGGTAGGGTGGTGGCATAGGACATTTGGAGGGTGAGTCGGCTCGGCTGCCGACCATGCTGCTCCCGGGATGGCACCGACCGCGAACTCTCCCCGTTGGCGTCGCGCAATGCGCGCGGCCCTGCAAGGAGGTCATCATGGGTGCTCCCAAGACCGGCAATGTAAGGAACGTGGTGCTCGTAGGCCAAGGCGGGGTGGGCAAGACTTCACTCGCCGAGGCCATGCTCCACCTTTCTGGCAAGACCGCCCGCCTGGGCGGCCACGACGGCACCAAGCCCACGCTCGACTATGACCCCGAAGAGGTCAAGCGTGCATTTTCCATCTCGACGACCATTGCACCGATCGACTGGAAGGGCGCGCGCATCAATGTGCTCGATGCCCCGTGTTACCCCGATTTTATCGGCGACGCCTTTGCCGCGATGAGCGTCTGCGAGACGGCCCTGTTTGTGGTCGACGCCGAGGCCGGCCCGCAGCCTACGACGGTTAAGCTCTGGTATGCCGCCGAGGACCTGCGCTTGGCGCGTGCGGTGTTCGTAAACCGCCTGTCGCGCTCCGAGGCCAGCTTTGCGACCACGATGGACCTGCTGCAGGAGCGCTTTGGCACGCGACTGGGCGCCGTGACCCTTCCCTGGGGCGAGGGCGAGGACTTTGATGGCATCATCGACCTGGTGCGCATGAAGGCGCGCCATTGCAACGGCGCCGAAGCCGTTGAGTCGGAGATTCCCGAGGAGTATCGTGCCCAGGCCGAGGAGGCCCATGACCATCTGTGCGAGCTGGTGGCCGAGGCTGACGACGAACTGATGATGAAGTACTTGGAAGGCGAGGAGACGCTGACGCAGGAGGAGCTTGAGGGCTTGCTGTCGAAGGCGATTGCCGAGCGCATCTTTGTGCCGGTCTTTGCGGGCGATTGCATTAAGGAGCAGGGCGTCAACTCGCTGATGGACGACATCGCCACGTACTTCCCGGCGCCGACGGACTACGGCGAGATGCCGCTCATCGACGGTGATTCGCTCAAGATTTCGAGCGACGATGACCGTCCGGTGGCGTTTGTGTTTAAGACGCTGGCCGATCCGCAGCAGGGTCGCATCAGCTTTATCAAGGTGCTGACGGGTACGCTTGAGCCGGGTCTTGAGCTGATCAACGCGCGTACCCGCAAGAGCGATCGTCTGGCCCACCTGTATGTGATGTGCGGCCGCGACATGACCGAGGTCGGTCACGCCTATGCCGGCGACATCATCGTGGCGCCCAAGCTGGCGGCCGAGACGGGCGATACGCTCTCCATTACCGGTAAGGTCGAGGCTGCGGCGTTTAAGTTCCCCAACTCGCAGTACCGCATTGCCATCGAGGCCGAGAACCGTGGCGACGAAGAGAAGCTCTATACGTTTATCGAGAAGGCGTGCAAGGCTGATCCGACCATGAGCATCGATCGTGACGAGGAGACGGGCCAGACTATCATCTCCGCCGTTGGTGAGGCGCAGGTTTCGGTGCTGCTCAACCGTTTGGAGGATCGCACCAAGGTCGTGGCCAAGAGCGTGCCGATCCGCATTCCGTATCGCGAGACCATCCGCCGCATGGCGAGCGCCCAGGGTCGCCACAAGAAGCAGACCGGTGGCGCCGGTCAGTACGGCGACTGCTGGCTGCGCGTGGAGCCGCTTATTGGGCCCGACGGCACGAGCGACGGCTACGAGTTTGTGGATGAGGTCGTGGGCGGCCGCATTCCGCGCTCGCTGATCCCCGCCGTGGACAAGGGTGTCCAGGAGACCATGAAGGACGGCATCATTGCCGGCTACCCGCTCACGGGCATTCGCGTGGCTGTGTACGACGGCTCGTATCACAGCGTCGACTCCAACGAGATGGCGTTCCGCGCGGCGGCTCGCATCGGCCTGCGCAAGGCATGCGCCGATGCCGACCCGGTGGTGCTGGAGCCCATCGAGGAAATCACGGTGACTATTCCCGAGAGCTACGCCGGCGCCGTGATGGGTGACATCTCGGCATCGCGCGGTCGCGTGACGGGCATGGAGACCGATGAACGCGGCGACACCGTGGTCATCGCCCAGGCGCCTCTCGCCGAGCTGACGGATTACTCGACGCGCCTGCGCTCTATCACGCGCGGCACGGGTGACTTTACCATGAAGCCCGCTGGCTATGAGCAGGTTCCCTATGACGTTCAGGCCAAGCTGGTCGAGCGCTATGAGGAGGGTCGCGCCAAGTAGCGTGCGATTTTGCCTGCAATGTAGGTGCTGACGAAAAGGCCACCCTGGGTAACCGGGGCGGCCTTATTTGATTCCTTGGGGACGGAGGAAAACGGATCATTTTTTGGGTTACGGGCAGCTTGGTCGGCCCTAAACTCCCGAGGTCTGGTTGCGGCCGGTGGCGTAGTCGATCTGCACGTGCGGCTGCAGGTTGTAGCAGTACACGTGGAAGCAGAGGGTCTTACCGTGGTCTTCGACCGATTGTGCTTCCAGACGAACGCCACGACAGACGAGTTCCTCTTCGTTGTACACGGGCGTGACGCGGTAGAGCACATGATTGCCAGTGTCGCGGATGTAGTTAAGAATCTGTTCTTCAAACGGCAGCATGCCCGTCTCGTTGAGATAGCGCGTGCCGGTGAGGAGATTTTTGCGGTTGGCGTTTTCGCCGCAGAGCGACCAGGCGATGAGGTGGCAGCGGTTGTAGAGGCTCTGGCCTGGAATAAAGTCGTAGCGCTGCTGGTGCCAACCGGCAGGATGGATACGCGAGATATCGCCGCGCTTGCCTTGACCGAGCGATTCGGGGCCCACGCAGGCGAGCGCTTTGCGAGTGCGGCCCATACTGTCGAGCTTGGAGAATTTCTTAAAGCAGCCCTCTTCTGCAGCGCGTTCGTATTCATCGAGTGTGAATGACGGTGTGCCGAGCGGGTGCGTGCTGTCGGTGCGAAGGGCAACGTAGGGGTTGCCGGCGTAGTCGGGAATGCTGCTGAGATAAACACCGCGGGCGCGGTTGAGGTCGGGATTTTCGACCTCGTCGATGGGGGTGGCGGCACTGTCCGCGGAAACGTCGTCATCGGTGTCGGTCGCGGCGGAATCGGAACCATCGTCAGGGTCCTGGCCGTTTTGAGGGTCCGGGGAGCTCGCCGTTCCCGATTCGAGCCGAGCGACCAGGCCCGCCTCGTCGTCGGTGCGGCTGGGACTCTCGTTTTGTTTTTCGGCCAGAGCCGCCGCCTGCTCATCGCTTTGCGGCGACAGCAGCTTGGGCGCTCCGTCGAGTGATCCCGTAAACAGCGCAAACCCCAGCACCACGGCGGTGCCGATGGAAAGTACTTGCTTGTAGGTGGACTTGCGCGACATTGAGGCTCCTGGATGGACGGTTGGGAATCTACCAGTCTAGCAGGAGCCGGCAGGGGCCGTTCTGCCGAACAAATACTTAAGATTTGGGATAGACGCTACTGATTCATTTGTCTCATATGGAGCTGCAGCGGTTGTGTATATGAAGCTATTCGGCGTTTCCCCAGATAAAACCTGCCAAAATAAACCTGTCTCTTTTTGGCGGGCTAATCGTGAGTTATTTCACCGCAACTTAGGGCACGGTTAGGAAGTGTGCACCTTAAAGAGTGGAGCCCTTGATTAGAGAGATTGCGCTCGTCTCTCTAAATGTCTCTTTAAAGAGAAGGTCAGTTAAAGAGATAGCATTAGGAAATCTAGCAGTGAATTTGATGCATCTCTCTAAATTTCTCTCTAAAATAAGATGCCTATCTCTCTAAAGTTAGAGAGATATACTATACTTTAGAGAGATAAATCTATCGTTTTAGAGAGACGGAATGCCAATGCTGCTGGATGAACCTCTTGGCCTTATTGTTGAGCGCCTTCGCAGGCGGGGGACTGATGACGCATCGGTAGAAGTTAAAGCCTGCACGAATAAATTGAGCGCAGACGTATGGGAGACAGTGAGCGCTTTTGCGAACACTGCGGGTGGGCTCATTATTTTGGGCCTGAACGAGGCCGAAGGATTTGTTCCTTCGGCTAACTTTGCTATCGATAGGGTGCGCGATCAGTTTGTTTCGGGTATCGGAGACGGAGGCTCAGCGGCAGTGGTGACCCATGCGCCGCGGTACGAGCTTGATCGAGGCGAGGTCGACGGGCTCCAGGTGCTTCTGGTGCGCATCTTTGAACTTGAGCTTAAAGCGAAGCCTTGCTATATCGGCGCGCGCGGCGTGCAGAACGGTAGCTACAAGCGCGTGGATGATAAAGATATCAAGATGTCACCCGCTGAGCTATATGAGCTGCAGAGTGCGTTGCTCCCGAGCGATGCAGACGGCACGGTGGTTTCGGAGGCAACGGTCGAGGATTTGGATCCAGATGTCGTGCGGTCTATTATCGCAAATCGCCGGCTGCAGACCCCGCGCGTTTTGCGCGGGGCCGATACGCTGGAAAAGCAGCTGGTCAGACTCAATATCACTACAAAGGATGGTGCCGTGAAGCTCGCGGGGCTTCTGTCGGCGGGAATTTACCCCCAGCAGTTCTATCCCAAACTGATGATCGATGTCGCCGTTCATTCCGATGTGGAAAAATCCGCACCCGGGCAACCCCGATTTATTGACCGCCAGTTGTGCGATGGCCCGATTCCGGCTTGCATCGAAGATGCCCTTGCCGCGATTGGACGAAACTTGCGCAAAGCGGCGATAGTGCAAGGCGCTGGCAGAAGGGAGGATTGGGAAGTTCCCCAGGAGGTTTTGCGCGAGGCCTTGGCAAATGCCTGCATCCATCGAGAATATTCGCCCATGTTTGTGGGGCAGGCCGTGAGTGTCGATATCTATCCAGACAGAATAGAGATCAAAAACCCTGGCGGGCTTTGGGGCGGAAAGACGGTGGACAATCTTGCAGACGGGGAATCGCGCTGCCGAAACCCAAAGCTCATGAGCCTAATGGGGGCGACGCCGTTAGAGCATGCCGAGGGGGCCGTTGCGGAAAGCCAGGGATCTGGTATCCCGGCTATGATTCGCGAGATGGAGTCTCGTTCGCTTGGCAGGCCGAAATTTATCGTTAAGGCCGATTCGTTTACGGTGCTGCTTTCCCGGCACGGGGCGGAGCTTGCTGAAAACCGCACGTGGATTCAGAGCCATGTGGGCACCGAGCTGACGGATCGCGAGGAAACACTGCTCATGTTTATGCGGGAGCATGGGTGCGTATGCGATGTTCAAAAAATACGAGAGGCCCTGAAGTGGGATTCGGATGACATTCGCCTGATCTGCGGGGACCTTGTGGATAAACATGTCCTGTCAAAATGCGGCAAAGACACGTTTGAAATTATCGATATGAACAGAGAATCGTCAGCTTCGACGGCGGATAGGATCCTGGAGGCTCTCAGCGCCGAAGTGGATATGACGGCGCGAGAAATAGCGGTTGCATCGGGGGTCAGAATTTCGTCTGTCCGTTACCATCTGCCAAAAATGGCAGATAAAGGACTCATCGAGGTAATGGGTTCATCGACGAGCCGCAATCGCCGATATCGGAAGAAGTAGATGCAGCCGGACCGCCCCTCTAGTGTCTCTCGAAGTTAGATGGGCGCTAGAGGGGCGACTGCCTCGCGATATTTCCCCAGATAAAACCTGCCAAAATAAACCTGTCCCTTATTGGCAGGTCAGTTAACGCAGTGCAGGTTGAGCATATGCGAGCGAGCGGGCTCCGGGTGCGGTAAGGTGACGTGAAACAAGCGGGCGCTGACCTTTTGGTCGCGCCCGTGAAGTTGAACGTCAGATTGCCGTGCCCGGGGCCTGCGCAGCGCCGAGCAGTTACGCCGTTTGTAAAACGGCGTAACCTAAAGGTTCATGTTGCCGTGGATGTAGGGGGTGACCTCGGGGGAGATATGGTCGCAGCCCAGCTCGCGCAGCGCGGACTCGATAACGGCGGGCAGCGGGGTCTTGCCCTTGTCGTCGACGGCGGCACCGCCGAGGGTGGCAATCTTGGCGACATCTGCGGGTGCGGCCTCGATATGCATGCAGCCGCCGACCAAGCGCGCGCGTACCTGTGCCAGATCAAGATCGTGCAGGTAATCCTCGCAGGCGCGGATTAAATCGACCTTCTCGCGCGTAAGCTCCTCGCCCGTGGGGACGCGGGTGGCAAGACATGCTCCCGCCGGCAGGTTCCAAACGGGATAGCCCCATGCGCGCAGCAGTTCGCGCTCTTCGTCCTTGGTAAAGCCGACCTCCATGAGAGGGGAGCGTACGCCGAGCTCTTTTGCCGCACGCATGCCGGGGCGGTAGTCACCGCGATCGCTTGCATTGCTGCCATCGATGACGGTGGGAAAGCCGAGCGACTTGGCGTGGTTGACGATGGCGGTAAAGCCGGCGTGCTTGCAGTGGTAGCAGCGATTGACATCGTTACAGGCTACCTGGGGGAGCTGCAGCTGATCGACCGAAAGATTGAGCACGGGGAGCTTAAAATGCGCCCCTTCATCAGCTTGCCCATCAACGGACTGCTCAAACGAAGTCTGTTCGGGCGTGCCGATGAGCGGCGTGGTGAGATGGACGAGGAGGGTATTGGTAGGCATGATGCGGGCGCAGACCGCGGCCAAAAAGCTGCTGTCGACACCACCGGAAAAGCCGATGGCGACGCGTCCGTATGCCAAAAGCAGCTGCTCGAGTGCTGCGAGTTTGTCCTGAAGCTCCTCTGCGGGTGCGGCGGTGTCTGAAAGCATGAAAGTTCCTTACAGTTATTAAAGCTCGGATGAAACTATAATCCCACCGAGCTGCTTGTCATAAGACTTCCAGCTATGTAACGAAAGTGCAATATGCTATATACGTTATATACAAGCTTGTAAAGTGCGGTAGAGTGGCAGTAATGCAATCCGGCGAGGGGGACCGATATGATCAAGGCTGTTATTTTTGACATGGATGGAACGCTGGTCGATACCGAGCGTTTGGGGATTAAGGCCTGGAAGGCAGGCGCCGCTGAGCTGGGGCTCGCGATTGATGAAGCGCTGATCCATCAGTTTATCGGCCGCACGCTGCCCGATGTTATGGACATCCTCGATAAGCATTATGGCAGCCACGAAACCACCGAGGCGATCTATCGTCGCCACAAGGAGATTCGCGACGAGATGGTCAAGACCGAACTGGAACTTAAGGTCGGCGCCGCCGAGTGCCTAGACGAGCTGCTAGCTGCGGGCTATCACGTGGGCCTAGCGACGTCGTCGCGCCTCGTTACGGCCGAGCGCAACCTTAAGATGGTCGGTCTTTTTGACAAGTTTGAAACGGTAACGTGTGGCGAGGACGTCGTGCACGGCAAGCCCGACCCCGAGATGTATCTGCTCGCCTGCGAGCGTGCGGGCTTTGCCCCCGAGGAGTGCGCCGTGGTCGAGGATTCGCGCAATGGTTGCGTCTCGGGCATCACGGCCGGCTGCCACGTCTTTGCCGTCCCCGATATTGTGCCGCTGCCGCAGGACGTGGTGGATGGCTGCGAGGCCGTGCTCGATACGTTGTTCGACCTGGCGGCGGCAATCAAGACTGTGCGCTAGAAAATTGCGGCGTTGAAACGAGCGATTGCTCACGTTTGCGCTTAAGCAAAAGGGGTCCGGCAATGGTCGGGCCCCTTTTGCTTAAGCGACGACTTAGCATACTCGCGGGCGTGCTATAGATACGCACCGAGGTTGATGGCCGTGGCGTCGGTCTGGCTGCTTGCCTGGGTGCTGGCGCGTTCCAGTAGGAACGGACGTACCAGTTCTTGGCGGTTGATATCCTCGGCGGCGACTGCGGTGACGGTACGCACTGCGGAGCCGACACGGATATGCTTGATCTTTGCCTGGGCCTTGTTCTCGATTTGCTCCATCAGCAGTTGGACACCCTTGCGGCCAATCTCGTAGCCCGGGGGCGCTACCGTAGTGAGCGGGACCGATCCGCTCCAAGCGAGCGGGTTGCCGTCGCATCCGGCCACGCGTACTTGCCCGGGGACAGAGATGCCCTTGTCGACCAGTGCCGAAACGACGCCCGAGGCCAACACATCGGTCAGGCCGACGACAAAATCGGGACGTTCGTCCGCGGGGCGCTCGGCGATTTGGGCACCGATGCCGTAGCCGTCGGCAGCGGTATTCCATTCGCCGGCGTCGATGACTTCGATCTTGATATCGGGGTGCAGGGCGAGCGCCTTATGAATGCCAAGGACGCGCAGGGTGAGTTGCATAAATGCTGCTCGGCCGACGACGACAATATGGTGCGCGCCGCGGGCGATGGCAAGTTCGGCAATGATGCGACCCTGGGCCTCGTTGTCGGCCGCTACGTAGTAGCCGGGATCGGAGCAATGGATGTCCAGATGGACGATCGGCACGGGCATCTTGGTCATGGCGGGGTGCCAGTCGGGGGATGCCATGGGCTGAACCATGACGCCGGACATCTGGGTGCCCATAAAGTAGCGCAGGTAATGATCCTCGAGAATATCGTCGTTATCGGCGTTGGCGATGAGCAAGTCGTAGCCGTGCTTGCGGGCCTCGTTGTGGGCGCCGCTGGCGATTTGGAGCGAAAAGCCGTGATCGAGACGGGGGAGCACCAGGCCAAAGGACTTGGTGGCGCCGCCCGCGAGCTGACGGGCGCTTTGGTTGGGCAGGTAGCCAAGGCGATTGATGGTCTCGTTGATGAGCTTGAGGGTCTCGGGGCGCAGCTTTTCGGGGTGGTTGAGCGCGTTGGAAACCGTGCCCAACGAAACCCCGGCCTCGCGCGCGACGTCGCTGATTTTTACCTTTGCCATAGCGGCCCCTTTGATGCGTTTCAAGTACAAGCCAGATTGTAGCATCCCAAACCTACCAAAAAGGGACAGGTTTATTTTGGCAGGTTTATCTGGGGAAACGCCGTTGCCAGCGCGACCACCACGAAGGGGGCAGATACCTTTGTGGTGGTTTGGACCGGCTGGACGTGTGTGCATCGAGTGGTATCTAAGTTGAGATACCACTTCTGGTATATCAGCTTGCGTTTGCGTGAGTACAATACTCGAACGTTATGCGTCTCAGCGCCCCCTGTGCGTGGACGTTTTGCAGTCAAGCGGACGAAGGGATTTATCCTATGTGCGGAATTGTCGGCTACACCGGCTCTGATATTGCAAAGAACATCCTGGTCACGGGCCTCAAGCGTATGGAGTATCGCGGCTATGACTCCTCGGGCGTCGCGCTCGAGGTGGGCGAGGGCGCCGCGGCGCACCTCGATGTCATCCGCCGCGTGGGTAAGGTCGCGGGCTTGGAGAGCGAGCTTTCCAATATCGACAGCGACGCTACCTGCGGTATCGGCCACACCCGTTGGGCCACCCACGGCAAGCCCTCCGTCGTTAACGCTCACCCCCACACCAGCTGCGACGGCCGTATCGCCATCGTCCACAACGGCATCATCGAGAACTTCGCCGAGCTGCGCGAAGAGCTGGAGGGTCGCGGCCACCACTTTAAGAGCGAGACCGATACCGAGGTCTTCGCGCATCTGATCGAAGAGGCTTATGCCGAGACGCACGACCTGATGGCCTCCGTGCGCGAGGCGTGCACCCACGTGGTCGGTGCCTATGGTCTGGCCGCCGTGTGCGCTGACGAGCCCGGCGTGATCGCCGTGGCCCGCAAGGATTCCCCGATCGTGGTCGGCGCGGGCGAGACCGGCTCCTATGTTGCTTCCGATGTCATCGCGCTCATCGACGCCACCCGCGATGTCGTGGTGCTCGAGGACGGTCAGTTTGCCAAGCTCACGCCCGCAGGCGTCGAGTACACCGACGAGGCCGGCAACGTTATCGAGCCCAAGGTCACCCACATCGACTGGGACCTGGACATGGCAGAAAAGGGCGGTTATCCCGACTTTATGCTCAAGGAAATCCACGAGCAGCCGCGCGTCGTGCGCGACACGCTGGTTGGTCGTATGACGCCGGCCGGCGAGCTCGACATCGACGAGCTGGGCCTTTCGCTCGAGGAGCTCAACGACATCGACCGCGTCTACGTGATCGCTTGCGGCACCAGCTATCACGCTGGCCTCATTGCCAAGAATCTCATTGAGGGCTGGGCTCGCATCCCCACCGAGGTGGAGGCGGCCAGCGAGTTCCGCTATCGCAACCCCATCATCACGCCGACGACGCTCGTCGTGGCCGTGTCCCAGTCGGGCGAGACGGCCGACACTCTCGCCGCCATCCGCGACGCGCGCATCAAGGGCGCCAAGGTCTTCGGCATCACCAACGTGGTGGGCAGCCCCGTGGCGCGTGAGAGCGACGGCGTCATCTACACCAAGGCCAACAAGGAGATCGCGGTCGCCTCGACCAAGAGCTTCATCGGCCAGGTTGTGAGCCTGACGCTGCTGGCCCTGCTGCTGGCGCAGGTCAAGTACCGCCTGACCACCAAACAGGCACGCATGCTGTTTCGCGAGCTTTCCGATACGGCCGAGCAGATCCAGTGGATTTTGGATACCCAAACCGAGGCCGTTCATGAGGCCGCCCTGCTGTGCAAGGACGCGCAGTCCGCGCTGTTCGTGGGCCGCGGCATGGGTGCCGCTATTTCCTACGAGGGTGCGCTCAAGCTCAAGGAGGTCAGCTACCTGCACGCCGAGGCCTACGCCGCCGGCGAGATGAAGCACGGCCCCATTGCCCTGATCGACCCGGGCTTCCCTGTCATCGCTGTGGCCACCAAGAGTGCCACCTACGACAAGACCGTGTCGAACCTTATGGAGTGCAAGGCGCGCGGTGCCAAGGTCATCGTCGTTGCCACCGAGGGCGACGAGGAGATCAACAAGATTGCCGACTGCATCATCCGCGTGCCGGCAGTCCGCGACGTGTTCAGCCCCATCACGGCGAGTGTCCCGCTGCAGCTGCTCGCCCGCGAGGTCGCCATCCTGCGCGGCTGCGACGTCGACCAGCCCCGCAACCTGGCCAAGAGCGTCACGGTAGAGTAGTTGGTTCCGCCGTTCTAGCGACTAAGGTCCGGCTCCGCATCAAGACGGAGCCGGACCTTGTTGCATTTGCCCAGATAAAATCTGCCAAAATGAACCTGTCCCTTTTTGGCAGGTTAGCGGAGCTTGCTGGTCTCGAAGTACTCGGGGAACTGGTCCAGAACCTCGGTTTGGTTGCGGAACATCATGTGCAGGTGCTTGCTGACCAAAAAGCTCGCTTCGATGGGGTCGCGACCGGCGATAGCGCGGCGAATCTGCTTGTGCTCGTTCACGATGTCCTGATTGTCGAGAACCTGCGTGGCGGCGCGCAGCCAGCGGAAGCGCTCCAGGTCGGCATTGGTCTCTTCGAGCCACGACCACACGGTGCTGCGACATGCGATGCTAAAAATCATGTGATGCATGAGGTTGTCGCTCAAAAAGAAGCCGATGCGATCCTCCTCGGCCATGGCCTTTTCCTGCAGCACGATGGCGCGGTCGAGCTGCTCGATGCCGGCCGACGTGGCGCGCGCACAGCACTCCACAATCACCTGCTTTTCCAGATGCTCGCGGATGTAACAGGCACTCTCGGCAAGGGTGAGGTTGATGGGCGAGACGTAGGTGCCGCTCTGGGGCACGGTGCGCACCAGGCCTTCCTGCGCCAAGCGAACCAAAGCCTCGCGCACGGGCGTGCGACCCATGTCCAGGTCATCGCAAAGCTGCTTGACGCCCAGCTTTTCGCCCGGCTTGTAGTCCAGGTAGACGATTTTGCGTCGAATGGTGTGGTAGGACTGGTCCTGTAGGCTCGTTTCCTGCTCGCCGACGTGCATCGATTCTTCCATAGCGCCTCGCAACTGTTCTATCAAACTCATATGTCAGTTGTTAATTATGCCGCGAATCAGCTCTCCGCGGTGGGTAATTCGGCTGTTGCCTGAGAACTATCGCGGCATCTTAGTCTGTGTTTGCGCAAGGCTGTGCTCAATGTTGCCGTATCATAAGCCGTCGCAAACGTGAAATAGAAAGAAGGAATCCCATATGCAACTGGCAAATATCGTACGCGAGCGCTGGAAAGGCGTCTTGTTCTGCCTGATCATCGCCATTCCCGCGACGTTGCTCGGCAAACAGGTTGAGGTGGTCGGCGGTCCGGTATTCGCCATCCTCTTTGGCATGGTCCTGGCGCTCGTCTTTCCCAAGAATCGTCGCGAACAGCTCGCCGCCGGCGTCACCTATACGTCCAAAAAAGTCTTGCAGTACGCGGTTATCCTGCTTGGCTTTGGCATGAACCTCTCCCAGATTCTGTCCAAGGGCGCCCAGTCGCTGCCGATTATCGTGGCGACAATCTCGACCTCGCTTGTCATCGCCTTTGTGCTCTGCCGCGTCATGAACGTACCGGGCAAGATCGCGACGCTTGTGGGTGTGGGTTCGTCGATTTGCGGCGGTTCTGCCATCGCCGCGACCGCACCCGTCATCGATGCCGACGATCGCGAGATTGCCCAGGCCATCTCGGTCATCTTCCTGTTTAACGTTATCGCGGCGCTCGTGTTTCCGACGCTCGGCGGCATGCTCGGGCTGACCAACGAGGGCTTTGGCCTGTTTGCCGGCACCGCCATCAACGACACCTCGTCCGTAACGGCTGCGGCGAGCGCTTGGGACAGCATGCATCCCGGCGCCAATGTGCTCGAGAGCGCCACGGTGGTCAAGCTCACCAGAACGCTGGCCATTATTCCCATCACGTTGGTCCTCGCATGCTGGCAGATGCATCTGGCGCGCAAGGCCGGCGGTGACGCCAAAAGCACGTTCTCGCTTAAACGCGCGTTTCCCATGTTCGTGCTGTTCTTTGTGCTGGCGAGCGTGATCACCACGGTGTTTCAGCTTCCCGTGTCCATCACGGCGCCCATCAAGGAGCTGTCGAAATTCTTTATTGTGATGGCCATGGCGGCTATTGGTTTTAATACCGATATCGTTGAGCTGGTCAAAAAGGGCGGCAAGCCCATCGCGCTGGGCTTTTGCTGCTGGATTGGCATTGCGTGCATGAGTTTGGGAATGCAACACGTACTGGGAATCTGGTAGAGAAGCAGCTTGTTTGCGTGCTGCGTGCTGACCGGCTTCCTGGGCCGGATAAGTCCCTGCTTCCAGTACAGCGTCCAAAGCCTTGGAAGGGACAGATTCCGATTTATAAGCCCGTACACTACGGCACATCTTGATAAGAGACAAAAAATTTTCCCCCATACAGATATAGTCCTCCATTCTGCTAATACTTCCGAGATACCGGCAACAAAAAAGCCACACAACTATCACAAGATAGCTGTGTGGCAAAAAGATGACCGAATCCGGAAAAGTCCACTAAAGTTTTGCGTTTATTATTATAGCGAACTTGAAGGAGACTGTCAAGCATCAATCATTACGGAATTGTGGCGGCTGTCTGTTGTTTTTTGTGTTACTTTATGGCACATGAGAAATTCTGTCTGGTTTTGTACTCGTAGTGAGTGGGCATGTTCTCCCATTGGGAGGCCACCCACCAGTCCAATTCATTCAGTACGATATTGGATAGGATATTCAAGGCTCGGAATGCTTCTCGATATGGTAAAATATCCGGATCTTCCTTGACTTTTCTTCCCTCAAAACGCTGCATTGCAGCTTGGATACTTTCATCTAAAAATTGTTCAATCTCTGGGTATGCGTTATTATTATCAATGCCTTTTGCCATAACAACACCAAAACAGGCACTCGGCAGTTCTTCAAAAATTTCTTTTTTAACAACGAATCTCATTTTATGCCCTTCTTATCTGCACTTGACCGGAATACATATTTCAGTCACAAATTTTTCACTGTCATTAGTAATGCCATAGTCTATGAGCGTGATTTCTCGCGAAAAACCAACAATCTGTATCTGTTCTTTTGTGATGTAGTCAAGGAGCTTTTCATAGTGCGCTGGAGCTTCTATATGACTGCCTCGAAAACGCAGCCGTACACAAAGTGTTTTGGGAAGAGTAATGGTTTCACCTGTATAAATGTCCTCTTGATCCAGTATTAGAAAAATGCTGTCATAACGATTTACTTTTGATTGCTGCAAATGTTCCGCGGAAATGCCAAGTCCGACCTTTCCAAGAAATACAACGGCTTCGGCATCAGATTGATCCAGCTTTCTAATCGGCACTTCCATATCATGAGAGCCATGTACTTTCAGTGGAGCGTCTACCCAAACAATGCGACAGGACGGAAGCTCTATTAAGGAAACGGTATCCAAAGGCACACTTTGTGCGTCTCGCAGCCAATTTAAGCGGTGGTTAATCTTTTGTTCTATACGTTGTAATTCTTGTTGCTTTTTCAGGACTGCATGCTTTTGCTGTAACAACTTTTCCTCAATACGGCTGATATCCTTATTTTTGAGAAAGTCCTCAATCTCGGCCAAAGGCATATCCAATGCCCGCAAATACCTGATTGTGTTGAGTACTTCAAATTGTTCGGTGCCATAGTAACGATAGCCAGAATCTGAGGAAATGTATTCTGGTGTAAGCAAACCGATATGTTCATAGTGCCGCAAACTACTAACACTGATATGAAACAATTTTGACACTTCACCTATTGGGAAAAGATTTTTCCGATCCATATCTTACTCCTCCACCAGAACAAGCGTTGATTTGCGCCGTATGACTCCAAAGGCGATTAGGCAGATCACGACCGATAGCAGTGAGCCTGCCGCGGTAGCCAGTCCCATTGGGAGAAGCGTTGCCGGGAATAATTTTGAGGTCACATAAACGCCAGGCACACGCATCAATACAATGGCGAGAATATTGTGTAAAAACGACAGGCCGGATTTCCTGCATGCGCAAAAAAAGCCGCTAAAACTAAAATGAATGCCAGCAAAAATACAGTCAAAAATGTAACCACGCAGATACTGGCCGCCGAAACGGACCACCGCCGCTCCGTCCGCAGTGCTGGGATCGGTGAACAGCGAAACGATGCCTTCCGCTGTAAACTGGATCGCGATAGAAGCAAGCACGCCAAAGCCTGCGGCGAGCATCACCGCATAGCGCAGCGTTTGAATGGCCCGCTCCGGTTTGCCCGCACCGATATTTTGCGCTCCCAAGGCAGAAACGGTAGACAGCATAGAGGAGGGGACCAAAAAGAGAAAACTGATCACTTTCTCCACAATCCCGACTGCCGCTGCGTCATTCAGTCCACGCTGATTGGCAATAATCGTGATAATAATAAAAGCAACTTGAATCAGGCCGTCCTGAAACGCAATCGGGATGCCGATCCCCAAAATTTTCCCCATGACCGCACGGCAAGGCTTGAAGTCGCTTTTTTTCAGAACGATGCTCCTGCGTTTCAAAATAACGGTAAGGGAAACAACTACACTGATTGCCTGAGAGAGAGTTGTACCAAGGGCTGCGCCCGCAGGCCCAAGGTGCAGCACACCCATAAAAAGATAGTCTAAAGCGATGTTGGCAGCACAGGCTGTGGCAATAAAGCACATCGGGCTTTTGCTGTCGCCCAACCCTCGAAAAATAGAACTGATAATGTTGTAGGATGTAATAAACGGAATCCCGATAAAGCAGATGGTCAAATAGGTGACCGTACCGCTCACCGCATCCGTTGGCGTAGACATGGCAACGACAATGGGATGAACAAGGGATAACAGGATGGCCGTAAGTGCAATGGAAACCACCAGAAACAATATTACCGTATTCCCGATGTTATGCGCTGCCTGTTTTCGATCTCCTGCCCCCACTGCCTGGCCGACGCTGACGGTTGTTCCCATCGATAACCCTACAATCATAACCGTAAGCATGTGCATCACTTGTGAGCCGATAGAAACAGCGGTAGTACTGGCTACACCCTCGAACTGTCCGATGATAAATAGGTCAGCCATGCCATAGAGCGTTTGAAGAAAATACGAGAGCAGATACGGCAATGAGAATAATACAACATTTTTGAACACACTGCCGGTAGTAAGGTTCTTTTCCATATTGCCTAATCCTTCTTTTTTGTTAAACTACCAATATTATAATATCTACAACAGATGTAGAGTCAAGCGCTTTTTCTCATTTTGTAGTACCGTTCAAATGACTTTTTGTAAGTTTATTTTTTTCACGCAAATTCTTGAGAATATCTCGTGTTTCCATGTCTGTCCCTCCTAAGGAATATGTTATTGTTTATTATAAAACTGCAAACCTTATTTTAACAAGCAACTCGCTGTTGCTATGGAATAGTGGATGCTGTCAATCAAATTCTTGCGTGTTTCTTTATGGCACATGAGCATTGGAGCCCGGGTTATCCGAGCCGTAGCCCTCCAGCAGATTAACCACGCCCCACACGCCAAGGCCAGCACCGAGAGCAATAACGAGGGTCTGTAAAGTGTCGATTGCAGATGAGAAAAATGCCATATAAGCCT
>CAJMRD010000033.1 GCA_905215725.1 uncultured bacterium
GTCACGAGCGGGGGCTCCTATCTTTTTAGTGCCCTCGGATTGGGTCATAGTGTCTGACTTCGCCAAAACATCGGCGTCGCCGTTGTTGGCACTTGGGGACGTTCCTTTTGTGCCGGCACCTGGGGACACTCCTTATGTCAAGAGATTGGTGCAAGAGGGGTAGATTGCCTTGCATCAATCTAATAAGTTGCGGTGAGATAGTTCTTGAATTGGCTTTTTGAGGGCTAAACAGGAACTATCTCACCGCAATTGCGTTGAGCGTTTTTTGGCGGCTGGTTTACTTACTTGCGAACAACCAGATCAGGATGATCACCAGGATTGCGGCGACGATGCAGACGATGGCGCCGGTGAATTTGATGCGTGAGTCGCGGGTGCGCTCTCGTACGTCGTCTTCGGCGGCCTCGAGCTGGTCGACTTCTTGCTCGGTCTCGGCGTGTTCGGCTTTGTCTCGGGCCAAGGATCCTGCAAGCGACTCAGTGATTTCTGGGTGGTCGTGCACCTCGGTCGCCTGTTCGATGATCGACTGTGCATGTGCGGCATCTGCTTGGGCGTTGGCGATGGTCTGCTCCTGCTCGCGGCGTGCCTTGTCCTCCGCGGCGATCTTCTCGCGCAGTTCGCGCTGGCGCGTTGCAGCGGCGGTTTTTGCGGTCTGCAGCTCGTCGCGCGCGGCATCGGCTTCGGTCGTCACGGCTTGGTGCGCGCGTTTTGCGTCGGCGATAGGGGCTTGAGCCTGCTCGACGGCCTGCTCGGCTGCGGCAAGCGAGTGCTCAAGGTCGGCGGTGATGCGCGGGACATCTTCTTCGGCTTTACGCAGGGCATCTGCCGTGTCGGAAATCTGCATCGAGAGCTCGCTGGTGCGCACCGTATAGTTGGCGGGATTTGCCGAGGGATTGCGTTGCAGCTCGGCATACTCATGACGCAGCGTCTCGAGCTGGGCGCGCGTGGCGTCGACGGTTTGTTGTGCGGCGGCAATGCCGGCGTCTCGCTCTGCCTTCACCTTGTCGCGGATGCGCTTGGAATCCTCAAGACGTCGAACGAGGCGGTTGCCGGTCTCGCGTGAGCTCGCCTCGCGGGCCTCCACGGCGTCGAGCGCGGTCTTCAGACGGAGCTCAGTCGCGTCATCCTCTGTCTTCATTTGTTCGAGCTGACCCTTGAGCTCTGTCGCTTTGGAGGCGTGGGCATCACGATCAATCTCGGCGGCCGCAGCGGTCTTTTGCGCTGTGGCGATCGCCTGGCGCTGGTCGGCGACGATCTGGTCGTAGCGGCCTGCGATATCCTGGCGCGTCTCGAGTTCCTCGGCCTGATCGGCAATGCGCTGCTCAAGTTCGGCCAAGTGGGCACGGGCATCGGCAAGTGCCTTTTTCGCGGCGTTCATCTCGCGCATGGCCGAGGCGCCCTGGGCGATAAAGGTGCCCACGGCGTTCGCGGTGTTCGAGACAGCGGTCCCCAGATCGCGGTTCGCGGCAGGGGAGTGCGGGGCGGTCGGGCGAGCGGTGTCGGCAGCGTCCGCATCGGTAGCCTGCGGCGCGGCGATATTGCCGGTGCCGCCCTCGACCACAGAAAAGCCTGCTGCGTGCGGGTCGACCGCATCAGCGCCAATCGTGGGATGCTCGAGCTGCAGAAACGAGGGCATGGCGCTGCCCTGGTCGGCAACCGGAGTCTCGCCGGGTACGAAGGTCGAGGCTGCCTCGGCGGCCTCCTCTTCCTCGGCGTCAACGTCAGCGTCGGCCACGGCGTCTTTCATCGCTTTGACGGCATCCATCATGGAGTCCATGACGGCGTCGAGCTCTTCTTCCGAAGAAACCTCGATAGGGCCCGCAGCTTGCGAAGCGGCATCCTGTACGGGGTCGTCGTCCTGAGCGGGCGCATCGTCGTTTTGCTCGCCGGCATCTTCGGCGCCGGGGGTTTCCGCCGTAGCGCTTTCGTCCAAGATGGGGTCGTCGAGGTCAATATCATCGCAGGTCACAGCGTCGGCATCTGCAGTGACGTCTGCGGAATCATCAATATGCTGTTGAGTCTGGGGGTCCAGCTCGTCTGTCATAGGCATGTGCTCCTCATCGTTGTTTGTCACCCTATGATAAAGTCTCGCGCCGACATCCCGCGCACTGCAGCAAAGTTTCAAAACGTGTTCGATGGCTCGCGTCGATAGCAAAAACTCGGCCACTTTATCCAGTTTGTACTTGACATTCCCTTCGCCGAAAGACGTTGCGCCGTTCGCCTGCCATGGGCTTTATTTTTCACTTGAACCCGCTAAAGTTGCATTTCAGCTTTTGGCGCGTGAAGTTGGATGCGCGCAGTCGACGGGCAGGCCCGTCGCGATTTGAAAGGACTTTATATGGGACTTTTCACTGGTAAGACCGTGATCGTTACCGGCGGCGGCAAGGCCACGCTTAAGGACGGCTCCGCTGGCTCCATCGGCTACGGCATCGATATCGCATTTGCCAAGGAGGGCGCGAACCTTGTCATCACTGGCCGCAACGTCGCCAAGCTCGAGGCCGCCAAGGAGTCTCTCGAGGCCGAGTACGGTGTCAAGGTTCTGCCTGTTCAGGCCGATGTCTCGGCTGGTCAGGACAACGAGGCCGTCGTCCAGAACGTCATCGACAAGGCTATTGAGGAGTTCGGCCGCATCGACGCCGTCGTCAACAATGCTCAGGCCAGCGCCTCGGGCGTGACCATTGCCGATCACACCATGGACCAGTTCAACCTCGCCATTTACTCCGGTCTGTATGCCACCTACCTGTACATGCAGAAGGCCTACCCGCACCTGAAGGAGACCAAGGGCTCCGTGGTCAACTTTGCTTCGGGCGCCGGCCTGTTTGGCAACTATGGCCAGTGCAGCTACGCCGCTGCCAAGGAGGGCATCCGCGGTCTGACCCGCGTCGCTGCCAACGAGTGGGGCAAGGACGGCATCAACGTCAATATCGTTTGCCCGCTTGCTTGGACCGCCGCGCTCGAGAACTTCCAGGATGCCTATCCCGAGGCGTTCAAGGCCAACGTCCACATGCCGCCGGCGGGTCACTACGGCGACGTCGAGAAGGAAATCGGCCGCGTTGTCGTTCAGCTCTGCGGTCCCGACTTTAAGTATATGAACGGCGAGACCGTCACCCTCGAGGGTGGCATGGGCCAGCGTCCGTAGGAGTTACGGCGTTTTACCAAACGCCGTAACGGGCCGACGCTGCGCGGTCACCAAAGCGACAACTTGTCATTCAAAGAGGGCGGCATGACCAGAAGGTCTATGCCGCCCTCTTTTCATGCCAATTTGTTCGCTCTGGCGACCGCTCGCTGACGTCGCCAGAGCATCGGCGTTGCCTTGGCTGTTGGAGATGATCTCGTAGTCGTTGGGGACGTTCTTAAATGACTAGTCATAAGGGACACTCTTGCCGGCACTTGGGGACAGTTCCTAAGTGCCGGCAGATTGGGACATTCCTTTGCAAGATGGCGCTGAAGACTGTCCCCAACGACCAGTCGTTTAAGAACGTCCCCAACGACCGGCTCGGGAACCTGATCCTAATGCACTAGTTTCTGTCGAGTCGGTGCTCTTTGCGGGTTGCCCGTATAATGGTTTGCGTATGAACCGCAACCAAGGAGTTCCAGTTTATGGACCAGAGCCTTTTTAAATTCGACCTGATCGCAGAGGACCCGACGACGCATGCGCGTGCCGGCGTGCTGCACACCCCGCACGGCGACATCGAGACGCCGATCTTTATGCCCGTGGGCACCAAGGCAAACGTCAAGGGTATTCCCACCGAGACCGTCAAGCAGCTCGGCGCCCAGATCGTGCTTGCCAATACCTATCACCTGTCCATGCGCCCCGGCGAGGACACCATCGCCGAGCTGGGCGGCCTGCACAAGTTTATGAACTGGCACGGCCCTATCCTCACCGACTCGGGCGGTTTCCAGGTGTTCAGCCACAACGACGCGGTCAAGCTCACCGACGAGGGCGTGCGCTTTATCGTCAACGACTACGACGGTCGCCACGTGTTCTGGACGCCCGAGGACAACATGGAAATCGCCATGAAGCTCGGTTCCGACATCTGCATGCAGCTCGACCAGTGCCCCGGCTATCCTGCCACGCGCGCCTACGTTGAGCGCGCGGTTGAGCTGTCGAGCATGTGGGCCGAGCGCTGCTATAAGGCCCACACCCGTGATGACCAGGCGCTCTTTGGTATCGTCCAGGGCGGCATGCATCTGGACCTGCGCCTACGCTCGCTGCGCCATCTGGAGGAATGCGGTGACTTCCCCGGCTACGGCATCGGCGGCTACTCGGTGGGCGAGGACCACGAGACCATGTTCGAGACCCTGGCACCGCTCGTGAGCGAGTACATGCCCAAGCACAAGCCGCGCTACCTGATGGGCGTCGGCAACCCCACCACCCTCGTGCGCGGTGTGAGTGTGGGCATCGACATGTTCGACTGTGTACTGCCGACGCGCACTGGCCGCATGGGTACGGCGTTCTCCAGTGAAGGTCGCCTTAACTTCCGCAACGCGCGCTTTGCGCACGACGATGGTCCCATCGATCCCACCTGCACCTGCCCGGTGTGCACGGGCGGCTACAGCCGCGCGCTCATTCGCCACATGGTCACGCAGAAGGAGATGCTCGGCGGCATTCTGCTGTCGATGCACAACATCTACTACCTGCTCAACCTTATGCAGCGTGCTCGCCAGGCCATTATCGAGGGTCGCTATGGTGCATTCGTGAGCGATTGGATGAATAGCCCTGCCGCGGTGGATTACTAAGGGCGGCGCGGGCGCTTGCAGGCACTCGCGCGATGTCGAGACCGCGTGCCAATCGACCGCGCGCAGTCGTCGCCGGGCATCGCATTCGCCGGCGTCGGTTGCGCGACCGCTAACCGATAGCTTGCAAGCACTTGATACATCGTGGGTACCATACCGAATAGTTGATGTTCGGGCGGGTGTTTGGCGTATGGCGTCGACCCCGCCCGTTTTTCTTTTTCTCGATAGGAGCACCCATGATTAAGAACGAGAATGTCGAGGGCGAGCCTGCCTACGACGAGACGTACCGCCGCGGCCCCGTGGTCATGCGCGGCCCGATGATTCCTAAGGACAATACGTACGCTAACCTGCTGGCGCCCGAGGAGTCGACCGACTGGTTGCATGCCGATCCGTGGCGCGTACTGCGCATCCAGGCCGAGTTTGTCGACGGCTTTGGCGCGCTTGCCGAGCTCGGACCTGCGGTGACCATCTTCGGTAGCGCCCGCACGCCCAAGACCGATACGCTCTACAAGGCGGCGCGCACCGTCGGGCGTAAGATTGCCCAGCGCGGCGTGGCGGTTATCACCGGTGGCGGCCCCGGCATCATGGAAGCGGCCAACAGGGGAGCGGCGAGTGTCAACGGCAAGTCAGTTGGCCTGGGCATTGAATTGCCGCACGAGCATGGGCTCAATAAATACGTGAACCTCGGCATGGACTTCCGTTACTTCTTTGTGCGCAAGACCATGTTCGTCAAATACAGCTCGGGAGCCATCGTGTTTCCCGGAGGTTTTGGTACGCTCGACGAGATGTTCGAGGTGCTCACGCTGGTGCAAACGCACAAGGTCAAGCGCATGCCGCTCGTGCTGGTGGGCAGCGAGTACTGGCAGGGCCTATTCGACTGGCTCAACGGCCCGGTGATGGACGCCGGTATGATCAGTCCGCTCGATCCCGAGCTCGTGCACATCACCGACGACCTCAACGAAGCCGTCGACATTGCCCTGAGCGGGTTGATGTAGGGCGAGCGTGCCTGTTGTTGTAGTAATGAGAACGGCAGATTGATGTTATTTAACATCAGCCTGCCATCTAAACTGGGTATACTGATGTAAAAGATGAGGCGAGGAGGTCGCGTATGTCTACTGCAACGGTTAAGCCCACGACGGTTCGCATCGAAGAGGGGCTCAAGGAACAGGCGACTGAGTTCTTGGACTCAGTTGGCTTGAGTCTCAATTCGTATCTCAACCTTGCTGTTCGGCAGCTGGTAAATCAGCGAAAGATTCCTTTTGAGATTGTAGGAAGGGCGGAGGTGCCCAACGAGGCGACGAGGCGTGCCATGGTAATCGCCGAGGCTCATGAGTTGGGGATTTTGCCGGACGATAGCCCGTCATTCAACGACGCTGATGAGCTTATGTCATTTCTTGATGAGGAATAGCGATGTTCGAGATCAAAGTCGAGGCTCAATTTAAGGCGGACTACAAACGAACGATGCGCATGCATCCGCAGCTAAAGAGTGAGTTTAAAGCGGCGGTTGCAGAGCTTGTGGCTCATGGGTCGCTTCCGGCGGAGTACGGCGCCCACGAGCTCTCAAACCCGGGCGGCAATTACAACGGCCACATCGATTTCCACCTATCCGATGGCTTGGTCGATGTGGTCGTTCTGTACTTGCCGCATAAGACTAATCCTGTGATCCGACTGGTCAGAATGGGCTCGCATCAAGAACTGTTCCAGGGCCCACTGAGCTAGCCACTCGCTTTTAACTTGCGGTGAAATTGGGGCTGATTGGCGGCTGATACGCCAAAAAACAGTCCCTATTCCACCGCAAGTGGTGGGGATGTCCTGCCTGTTGACGTGGCATCTGGCTTTCCCTTGTGGTTGATTTCGTCTAAGAGCTCCGCTGCGATCTCGCTGTTTTTGAACCTGATGCTGCAGTCTTCTTTCTTGGGGAAAGCTAGTAGCGGGATCGTTCCGTACCAGATAGTTTCTTCGTCAATTATCGCTGCACACAAACGTCCTTCTGCTCTAATGGCATGCTCGACGTTCATTTCTGCCAAAGTCTCGCTTGCATCTTCGCGCGGAGTCGAGGCAATGAAAAACTCAAGAGCAATCCCTCGGGCAGTGGCACCTTTGATTGCATCGCCGAGCTTTGCGAGGCAGGCGGCGGATGCGTAGGGCGCGGCAATGAAGATGCTCTTGGCGGCGCCAACGATGTCTTCAACCAGAGTCTCTACGGCATTAGCCGGTTCTATGAGAATGTTTTGATCGGACTGCTCGCTGCCTCCGGTCACGTAGACTTCGTACCCGAGCTTGGCGTAGGTCTTGAGTCTCTTCTGGTACATGCGGGCGAGCATGGGTATAGATAAATCAACGTAGTCGAATATCTCAACCCGTCGCTTGCCCTCGTGGCTTCTATGGAGCCTGCCCGCCTGCTGCGTGATGCTGCCGTCCCACGATATCGGCGTGGCAATGAGTAGAGTGTCAAGGTAGGACAGATCGAAGCCCTCGCCCAAAAGGCTTTCGGTGGCGACGATGATTCGATGTTCATGCTCGAAGCGGGGAAGACTGCTCAGTATCGTTTTTCTTTCTTTGGCGTCGATTTCCCCGGTCAGGAGAACGGGTTCGTGTCCTTGGTTTTTGAGCATCCCGAACAGCTCATCGGCATGCTTTTTCCTTTTAGTCAGCACGAGCGGATGCCGGCCGTTTGACGCAGCTTCAATAGCGTCGTTGACAATCAATTCGTTTCTAGCTGCATGCGTGCACAGCAGGTCGAGAATCTGATTAAAGTTTGCACCTGGCTCGTAGGCGGGTAGTCGAATTCCAGTAAAACGAGGCCGTACGATGCGCTGGATGCCCTGCTGAATCGCTTGCGCTTTTGGATCGATAACATAACGGAGCGGGCCGCAGAGCATGGAGAGCGCCCGCGTAAGGCCGTCGGATCGTTCGGGCGTCGCAGAAAGGCCGTATACGTATTTGGCCGGGGCGGACTTGAGAATAAGCTCGAGCTGTGGTGCGGCGGCATGGTGGCATTCGTCGCAGATAATGAGGCCGTAATTACGAACAAGGCCCTTAACTATCGGCTCTCCGGTTTGGCGGTCTTTGCCAGATAACGACTGGAACGAAGCGATGTCGACGAGGCCGCTTACGGCCATTTTGCCTCCTCCTATTTGTCCGATGACCGGAGGCTGCCTTTTGCTGATTCGTCCTTTTGGGGTTCGGACGGGCTCCCTGTTGTCCGTAATGTCGATAAATCGCTCGAGCTGGGATTTCCATTGGGTTATGAGTGCGGTTTTGGGAACGATGACGAGCGTTGGAAGACCAATGGATGCAATAAGATAAGCTCCGATGACTGTTTTACCGAAGCCTGTCGGCGCGGACATGATTCCGTCTTCGTATATGAGCATCTGATCAGCGGCGATTTGCTGCTCAGGGCGAAGGACTCCTTTAAATGCCATAACAATCGGATTACCCGATTTGCGCTCGTCTGAATAGTGGGCGGTAACGCCGGTCTCTTGAACTAGCTGCTCAAGTTGAGTTTTGCAGCCCCGGGGAATTGCAACATGACCATCTCTCAGTTCGCTAAGGTCTATGAGTCGCGGTTTGCCGAATACTGATTGATGCATGGACTGCGCGCGATAGAATGCCGGATTGGCAAATGTCGCAAGTCCGCGGATTTCCATTTGAGCTGCTGGACTCAGAGACTTCTCGGGGATGTACAGCATATCGGCTTGAATAACGGGCAGCGATGAGGGAAAGTCCCGCGATGTGAGTGGTAGTCGCTTTCGTGGTCTTTGGGCATACCGTTTGCCCTTGTTTGCCACCGTAGTTGTTGCTGGTCCGTGCGGGTTGTTTCCAGGGGCCTCAATCAGATCTTGCACCGTCGAGCGCGGAATCAGCTGGACTTGTGATAGATAGAGCCATTGGTCGGGAAAGGGCTTGAATTGTTCGTCTACAAATACACTGTTTCCTTCACGTTGCGCCTTGCCTTGAAAGGGGAGTGCGATGAGGTTTCCGAAGCCTCCATCGGGAATAGTGGCCTGAGCGGGTAGCATTCGATCAAAGGCCTCGAACGTGATTGTCTTATTATGCGCCGCAGCTTCGGTTATGAGGCAACTTCCAAACTCTCGGGCAGCCTTTGCGCTGATTGGCTCGAGGAAGAAAAACCAGATGTGGGCGCCGTTGCCGGACCTTGAGCGCTCAACAGCGGCGTTAATGCCCCGTCGTATTGCAACAAGCCGTACGGCATTTGTTGCCTCTTTCCAGTCCGCTTTGTCAAAATCGATGACGAGAACTTTCGTGTTGCAGTTCCTATCGAGAACATATTGCCCGAGGACATCGCGGAACCGGTCATCGTTGCCTTTAAAGTGAGCAATGATTGCGGCATCGCTTAATTCCGGGAAGACGCGATTGCTGCATTCTACGCATTTAACTCTTTGATGGGCTGCTTTGGGGCAAATTCCTGGCTCCCACTCATTAGCACAAGCAGGCGTATAGCCAATGCCCCCGTCCTTTCTGCGATATCCATGAGCGTAAACATTTTTGCGCCCGGTAAAGAGACTGCGAAAGAGCTCGAGTTTATCGCGTGCTGGGCTCGCGCTGGTGACGATGCCCTCGATTTGCGCTCGTTCATCGAACAAAGCGCCAGCTTCTTCCCACTCTTCTAGCGTTGCGTAGCGTACGTCTGAACCGTTGTTGCAAATGACGATTTGTCGGTGTTGGTCCGATATATGTGTGATCGTCTGATCGTATTTAAATTGTGCGGTCCCAAAGAGGGCGTATTGATGCATGGCGTTGCCCATTTGAATGCCGTCCTTGTATTGGAGTTGTTGAGACGAGGGTACGGCATTACGGCTTTTTGGGATATGTAATTTCGATTCAAGTTTGCTAATGGCAAGGGATTATTCTGCGAGCGGCTTTCGGTCGATGCCAAGGCGCGCGACGGTCCTTGATAATCAGGGTTTGCGGTCATATGGGTAGCCGGAGGCGTAAAGAGCGGACCTCATTCAGATCCGGTGGGCAAAAAATGGAAAATATGAGTACTGTTGCTCAGTTAGTCTCATATCATTTGAGAAGTATCTAAGACCAATTGACTGAGTTTTAGTATATTCACCCCCCTAAACACGACGATTCGGGGCTTTATGGAGCTTGAAATTGGTGGAAGGGGGCAATTTCAGCGAAATTTTGCTGTTACTAAATTTATGACAGTACTCATATCTGCCATTTTTTGCCCACCGGGTACCGCTAGGGGCTAGTCGAAGCTCCCCCAAACAGCTGGGAATGCGCCGATCGTCAGCATATCTTGTATATGGATGGCTCAGCAAAAGAAGTTGCGGTGGAATAGGGATTGATTTGCGGCCGATAAGCCAAAAACAGTCCCTATTTCACCGCAACTGATGTGGGCGTCCCTAGCGAGTTGGCTGGTAGCAGGGGCAGTAGCTGATGGCGATGGCGTCGACGCCTACATGGGTGGCGATGGTGCAGCCGATGGGGCCGGTGCCGGCGTCTACATAGTCTTGGCCTGCGAGTGCTTGGCTGACGAGCTCCTGCTCCTCGGCGGCGCCGGTCGTGAGCACGCGCACGCTGGAGCCCGGATGCTCGGCCAAAAATGCGAGGCAATCGGCCATGGTGTTGGTAACGATGCGCTTGGCACCGCGGCCCTTTTTTATGGCCTTGATCTCGCCCGATTTCCACTCCGGCGAAACGGCCAGGCGAATGTTGAGCATTTGCGTGAGCTGGCCGGCGAGCTTGGGCGCGCGGCCGTTCTTAACGAGATTCTCGAGCGTGCGGGGAATCAGCAACAGGTGTGCGTCGGGCAGCGTCGCGCGGATCTGCGCCTCGGTCTCGTCCAGGCTGCGGCCGTCCTCGCGCATGGCCAGCGCGTACTCCACCAGCAGGCCCTCGGCGCCCGAGCCGGTGCGCGAGTCGATGCAGCGCACGTCGAGCTCGTGCGTTTCGGCCGTCAGGCTGGCGTTGGCATAGCAGGCGGACCACTCGCTGCACAGCGAGATAAAGATGGCACTATCGTGGCCGTCGGCGCGCACGCGGTCAAAGAGTTCCTTGAACTCGCCGGCACTCGGCTGCGAGGTGTGCGGCAGCTGTTCGGAGCCGGCCATGCGGGCGACGTACTCTTGGGCGGTAATCTGCACCTGGTCGAGCAGGTCCTCGCCCTCGATAATCACATGCAGCGGAATCACGTAAATGCCGAGCTCTTGAGCGCGGGCGGGGGAGATGTCCGACGTGGAGTCGGTTATGATGGCAAAAGACATAATTGCACCTTTCGTTGGGGCGCTTGCGCGCCGCCTTCTGAGAGCAAAGTGCGACAAGTATAGTGGAGTTGCTCTACATTGCTAGGTTCAATTGTTGAATAGTCAACAGTTTGAAGTGTCGGTGTGGAAATCATCAACTGGGGAAGAGGGATGCCGATGGAGGCACTGGCGATATGCAGGCGGCCGGTCGTGCTGTTTGATTTTGATGGCACGGTGGCCGATACGGGTCGGGCGGTGATGACCTCGACGCGCAAGACGTTGGCCGCGCGCGGATTTTCGGAGGCGCAGATGGGTGACCTGCGTCGCATGATCGGGCCTCCGCTGTGGAAGAGCTTTCACGACTTTTACGGCTTTTCCCACGAGGAGTCGCTTGTGGTGGCCGACGAGTACCGTGCCTTTTTTGACGAGCTGGGACCGGAGGAGTATCCCGTGTTCGACGGGGTCCCCGAGTTGCTGGATGGGTTGGCCGCCCGGGGCAAGCGTATGGCCGTGGCGACGTCGCGCATGGAGGCGAAGTGCATCGACATGGTGCGTGAGCTGGGTCTTTCTCAGTTTGAGGCGGTGGTTGGCATGAATCCGCCGCAGGGGCGCGAGACCAAGGCCGATTCGGTCCGCGATGCCCTGGCAGAGCTCGGCGCGACGGCGGACGAGGCCGTGATGATTGGCGACCGCTTTAACGACGTCGAGGGCGCGCACGCGATGGGCGTGCCGTGCATTGGCATCTATTCGGGTGCGGCGGCGCCGGGGGAGCACGAGGCTGCGGGCGCCGATGCGGTGGTGCACTCGGTGGCCGAGCTTGCTAAACTTTTCGCTATATAAGTATTTGATGTGAGGGGCGGGCGTACCCGTCGCTCATTGGTAAGGAGGTCGTCCATGAATCAGGTGGAGCAGAGCGTTACCGAGTATGTCGACGAGGTCTGGGAGGACGTCGTCGCCGATATCGAGCAGCTGGTGAGTTATCCGTCCGTAGCCGTTGCTGCCGATGCGGAGCCTAGCGCGCCGTTTGGCCGCCCGGTTCGTGATGCGCTCGATTGCGCGCTCGGCATTGCGCAAAAGCTCGGCTACCAGACGAGCGACGACGAGGGCTATGTGGGCATTGCCGATATCCCGGGTCGCGGCGACAAGCAGCTCGCGACCATCTGCCACGTGGACGTGGTGCCCGCCGGCCCCGGCTGGAACACCGACCCGTTTGCGATGGAGCGTCGCGAGGGCTGGCTGCTCGGCCGTGGCGTGATTGATGACAAGGGTCCGGCGGTGTTGTCGCTCTACGCCGGTGCCTACCTGCTCAAGCACGGCATTGTGCCGCGCTATACCTTCCGCGCGCTGCTGGGCTGCGATGAGGAAGTGGGCATGTCCGACGTTCACCATTATCTGGAGAATCACGCAGACCCCGACTTTTTGTTTACGCCCGATGCCGAGTTCCCGGTCTGCAATGCCGAGAAGGGCCAGTTTGGGGCGACGTTCGTGAGCCCCAAGATCGACGGCGGGCGCATCGTGTCGTGGAGCGGCTCCGAGGCGAGCAATGCCATTCCGTCGCAGTCCATCTGCGAGCTTGCGATTGCCGCCGATGAGCTGCCGGCGCCCGTTGAGAACGCCGACCGCCTGGAGATCACGGCGCTCGACAATGGCCATGCGCAGATTTTTGCCCACGGCATTGGCGGCCACGCTTCGATGCCTGAGGGCACCATCAACGCCGTCGGCCTGATTGTGTCGTATCTGCGCGAGGCCGAGGACGCGTTTGGTGCACGCGACGAGCGCCTGCTGACGCCTGCCGAGCACGAGTTCGTCAAGTTCCTGGCCTTTGTGCATGCGGATGCCTATGGCCGCGGCCTAGGTATCGATGCGACGAGTCCGGCGTTTGGCCCGCTTACCTGCAACGCTGGAGTCATCCGCGTGGCGGATGGCCATATTGAGCAGGTCATCGACGTGCGCTTCCCCGACAGTACGAGTGCCGATACCATCCGCGAGCAGCTCGACCCGCTCGTGGGCCGTTTTGGCGTGACGTGCCAGCTGGGTCGCGCTAAGGTGCCGTTCTCAGTCTCTGCCGATGATCCGGCCGTGAAGGCGCTTATCGATACCTATAACGAGTTCACCGGCAAGCATGCTGAGCCCTTTGCCATGGGCGGCGGCACGTACGCGCGCAACTTTGCCCGCGCCGTCTCGTTTGGCCCCGAAGAGACCGGCCTGGAGCTGCCCGCGTGGGGCGGCCAGATGCACGGCCCCAACGAGTGCGCCAACGAGGAACAGCTTAAACAGGCGCTCAAGATCTATATTGTTGCGATCCTCCGTTTGAATGAATTAGAGCTTTAAGGTCTCGCGGTTTCCCAATCTAAGTTGCGGTGGAATAGTTCCTAGAATGGGCCATTTGATGGCCAAGCAGGAACTATTTCACCGCAACTTTGTTTTTAATGGTGTAAAAGGCTGGCCATGTTTGGCGGCGGGTTTGTTATTCGTTTGTAAAGGCCGTGCTGCGCTTGCGGTAAGGGTCTATCAAATGACCGTAAGAAACCGCAGTTGGCGCTGGTGCTGCCCGGTCGGGGTCGTATCTTTCCAAACAGCAAAGCGGGCAGGGTGCCCACGAGTCGCATGTATGAAAGGAAGATCATGCTCGATCAGGCTTATTCTCGTCGTCAGTTCCTCGGCCTCGCTGGTGGTCTTGCCAGCATCGTCGGTCTCGGTCTCGTTGGTTGCGGCGGCTCCGGCGCATCCGATGCCGCCGACAAGGGTAGCGCCGCTGCTGCCGAGTCCGTCTCCGGCGAGGTGACTTACGACGGTGCCTCTTCGTTCCAGGCTCTCGTCGAGGCCGCTGCCGAGAAGTTCATGGATGCCAACCCGGACGTCTCCGTCTCCGGCTCGGGTAGCGGTTCGGGCAAGGGCCTGACCGCTGTTGCCGCCGGCACCGTCACCATCGGCAACTCCGACGTCTTCGCCGAGACCAAGCTCGAGGCCGACCAGGTCAAGAACCTCGTCGACCATGAGGTCGCCGTCGTGGGCATGGGTCCCGTCGTCTCCAAGAACGTGACGGTCGACGACCTGTCCCTCGAGCAGCTCAAGGGCATCTTCTCTGGCCAGATCACCAACTGGAAGGAGGTCGGCGGCGACGACGCCACCATCGTCGTCCTCAACCGCAAGGCCGGCTCCGGCACCCGCGCCACCTTCGAGGCCGCCGTCTTTGGCGACGAGGCCGTCGACTTTAAGGGCGACGCCGAGCTCGACAAGTCCGGCGACGTCCAGACTCAGATGGGCAGCACCGATAACGCCATCTCCTACCTCGACTTCTCGCACTTCGATGACTCCAAGCTCAACGCCATCAAGGTCGAGGGCGTCGAGCCCAAGAGCAAGAATGTCACTGATGACTCCTTCAAGATCTGGGCTACCGAGCACATGTACTGCTCCAAGGACGCCGACGAGGCCACCAAGGCCTTCCTGGAGTTCATGCTTTCCGACGACGTCCAGGGCAAGCTCGTCGAGGAGCAGGGCTTCATCCCCGTCTCTGCCATGAAGGTCGTCAAGGACGCCAGCGGCAAGGTCTCTGCTAAATAAGTAATCGCCCCGGAAAGGTTTGCAATGGCAAAACAGCTGCCAAAGCGCGACCTTGAGAACGTGGGCCTGGGCGTTACGGGCGCGTGCGTAGCGCTCGTGACGCTTGTCGTTGCCGCACTCATCTTTATGGTCGCCCAAAAGGGCCTCTCGGCTTTTCTCAAGGACGGCGTTTCGGTCGTCGAGTTTTTCACCGGTACCAAGTGGGACCTGGCCAACACGGCCGAAAACGGCCTGCCCTATACCGGTGCTCTGCCCCTGATCATCACCTCGTTTGCGGTCATGGTGCTCTCCACACTCATTGCGCTGCCTATCGCCATCGGCTCTGCCATCTTTGCGGTCGAGATTAGCCCTAAGTTTGGCTCTAAGATCTTTCAGCCGCTCATTGAGCTTTTGACCGGCATCCCCTCGGTCGTCTTTGGCCTGATCGGTTTTCACGTGGTCGTCGGTCTTATGAAGAGCGTTTTTCACGTGAGCACGGGTCTGGGCATCTTGCCCGGCGCCATCGTGCTGGCCGTCATGATCCTGCCGACCATGACCACCCTTTCGGTCGATGGCCTGCGCGCCGTGCCCGACAGCTACCGTCAGGGCTCGCTCGCGCTGGGCTACACCCGCTGGCAGACCATCTGGCACGTGGTGCTCAAGTCCGCCATGCCATCGCTCATGACCGCGGTCATCCTTGGCATGACCCGCGCCTTTGGCGAGACGCTCGCCGTGCGCATGGTTATCGGCGGTATTGAGGCCATGCCGACGTCGCTGCTGTCGCCGGCGTCCACCATCACCACCACGCTCACCACGTCTATGGCGGTCTATGCCGAGGGCTCGGCCCAGGACGATGTTCTGTGGGCGCTCGGCCTGCTGCTGATGGGCATGAGCCTCATCTTCATCCTGATCATCCACCTTATTGGCCGCAAGGGGGCGAAGGCTCGTGGCTAGCACGCGTATCCACATCGACGAGGCGAGGCTCGGGCGTGTCCAAAAGCAGGACCGCTTCGCCACGGGCGTGTTGACGGCGATCGTCGCCATCGTCATGCTCATCGTCGTCTCCATGGTGGCCTATATCCTGTTCGAGGGCATCTCGACGCTGTTCCAGCCGGGCTTTCTCACGGAGCCGTCGCGCGCCAACGGAACGCAGGGCGGCGTGCTCTACCAGCTGTTCGACTCGTTCTACCTGCTGCTGATCACTCTAGTCATCTCGGTGCCCATCAGCCTGGGCGGCGCGGTCTTCCTGGTTGAGTACGCGCCGAACGGACCCATCCGCGACATCGCCTCCACCGCCATCGAGACGCTGTCCTCGCTGCCTTCCATCGTCGTCGGCATGTTCGGTTTTCTGGTGTTCTCGGTGCAGCTGGGCTGGAAGTACTCCATCATCTCCGGCGCCGTCGCGCTCACCATGTTCAACATCCCCATCCTGGTGCGCGTGATCCAGCAGGCGCTCGAGGACGTGCCGCAGGCCCAGCGCGATGCGTGCCTGGCCATGGGCCTTACCCGCTGGGAGGCCACGCTGCACATCCTGATCCCCGAGGCCATGCCTGCCATCGTGACGGGCATCGTGCTTTCGGCCGGTCGCGTGTTTGGCGAGGCCGCAGCACTGCTTTTTACCTCGGGTATGAGCTCGCCGGTTCGCCTGAACTTCTTGAGCTTTAACCTGTCGAGCCCCACCTGCGCTTGGAACGTGTTCCGTCCCGGCGAGTCGCTCGCCGTGCACATCTACAAGATCTATGGCGAGGGCAGCCCCGAGGCCCAGCAGATCGTCTGGGGCACCGCTGCACTGCTGATGATTTGCGTGCTGCTGTTTAACGTAATCGCCCGCATTGTGGGCAAGCAACTGGCAAGGAAGATGACGGCCGAATGAGCGAGATGAATGTAACGCCCGCAACCGAAGCGGCATCGTCCGACACCCGGGACTTCCTGTCGAGCGTGGGGGAGAGCGAGAAGCGCGTGCGCGTGAGCGGCAAGGCCGTGAGCGACGAGGTTGTGCTCTCCACCAAGGACGTCAACGTGTACTATGGCGACCACCATGCGCTGCACGATACGTCGCTCGACTTTCACAAGGGCGAGATCACGGCGCTCATCGGGCCTTCGGGCTGCGGTAAGTCGACCTTCTTGCGCAGCCTCAACCTTATGAATCGCGAGATTCGCGGCTGCCGCGTGGAGGGCGAGATCAACTACCGCGGGCGCAACGTGAACACCAAGGCCGAGAACACGTACGAGCTGCGCCGTTCCATTGGCATGGTGTTCCAGCAGCCCAACCCGTTTCGCAAGTCCATTCGCGACAACATCATGTTTGCGCCCAAGCGCCACGGCATCGCCGACCGCGACGAGCTTGATCGCATGGTCGAGGAAAGCCTGCGCGGTGCGGCGCTGTGGGACGAGGTCAAGGACAAGCTCGACAAGAGCGCCTATGCGCTTTCGGGCGGTCAGCAGCAGCGTCTGTGCATCGCGCGCACGCTGGCGCTCAACCCCGACGTGATCTTGTTTGACGAGCCCTGCTCGGCGCTCGACCCCATCTCGACGCTGGCGATCGAGGACCTCATGTCATCGATCGTGGCCGACCGCGCCATCGTCATCGTGACGCACAACATGGAGCAGGCGTCGCGCGTGTCCAACCGAACGGCGTTCTTCTACATGGGCGATATGGTCGAGTACGACGAGACTGACGAGATTTTCCAACGGCCCAAGGATAAGCGGCTGAATGATTACCTCACCGGCATGTTCTCCTAGTCCGGGACATGCTTGAGGCCCGCGGTGGCCACGGTCGCCACGGGACTGATTGGAGGGGCGGGTCATCTCTTGCGGGAGATGGCCCGCCTTTTTGTGTCGCTGCCAGACCGACCACCACAAAGGGGACAGGCACCTTCGTGGTGGTTTGGGGTGGGGCTCGCTGCTATCATGGACAACGTTGAATTTCTACGAAGGAGCAGGGCATATGGCGATTCTTTTGGGATGCGATTCCGTCAGCCTAGAGTTTCCCACCAAGCATATTTTCGATAGCGTAACGCTCGGCGTGGGCGAGGGCGACCGTATTGGCATCGTCGGTAAAAACGGCGACGGCAAGTCGACGCTGCTGAGCGTGCTCGCCGGCACGCTGGAGCCCGACGATGGCCGCGTGACGCATCGCCGCGGCACCACGATCGGTCTGCTCGGCCAAAAGGACCAGCTTGTCGACACCGACACCGTGCACCATGCCGTCGTCGGCGACACGCCCGAGTACGAGTGGGCGTCGAGCCCCCGCACGCGCCAGATCCTCGCCGGCCTCATTAGCGATGTGCCCTGGGAGGGCACGGTGGGCGAGCTTTCGGGCGGTCAGCGCCGCCGCGTGGACCTCGCGCGTCTGCTGATCGGCGACTACGACGTGCTCATGCTCGACGAGCCTACCAACCACCTGGACATGCGCACCATCAACTGGCTTGCACGCCATCTTAAGGCTCGCTGGCAGCGTGGTCAGGGCGCCATGCTCGTGGTTACGCACGATCGCTGGTTCTTGGACGAGGTCTGTACCAGCATGTGGGAGGTCCACGACGGCCAGGTCGACCCCTTCGAGGGCGGTTACTCCGCATATATCCTGCAGCGCGTGGAGCGCGACCGCATGGCCGCAGTTACCGAGGAGCGCCGTCGAAACATGGCGCGCAAGGAGCTCGCGTGGCTGAGCCGCGGCGCCCAGGCGCGCTCCACCAAGCCCAAGTTTCGTGTGGATGCCGCCCGCGAACTCATCGCCGATGTGCCGCCCGTGCGCGACGAGCTGGAGCTCAAGCGCCTCGCCGTGAGCCGCCTGGGCAAGCAGGTCATCGACGTGGTCGACGTGGACGCCGGCTATGCCGATACCGACGGCACGCCCAAGCAGGTGCTCTCCGACGTGATCTGGCTCATTGGCGCGGGCGACCGCTATGGTCTTTTGGGCGAGAACGGCGCCGGCAAGTCGACGCTGCTCGACGTGATCCAGGGCAAGATCGCGCCCCTGCGCGGCCGCGTGAAGATCGGCCAGACGGTGCGCTTTGGCGTGCTGTCGCAGCAGCTCGAGGAGCTTGAGCCCTACATGGGCGACACGATCCGCGAGGTGCTCAGCAACTATAAGAAGTACTACGTCATCGACGGCAAGGAGACCTCGCCCGAGAAGCTCTGCGAGCGCCTGGGCTTTACGACGCAGCAGCTCTGGAGCCGCATCGGCGACCTTTCGGGCGGCCAGCGCCGTCGTCTGTCGTTGCTGCTGACGATTCTGGACGAGCCCAACGTGCTCATCCTGGACGAGCCGGGCAACGACCTCGATACCGACATGCTGGCGATTGTCGAGGACCTGCTCGACGGCTGGCCGGGCACGCTGATCCTGGTGACGCACGACCGTTTCCTCATGGAGCGCGTGACCGACCAACAGTGGGCACTGCTTGACGGCCACCTGACGCATATGCCCGGCGGCGTCGATCAGTACCTGCGCCTGTGCAACGCCACCGCCGAGGGCGAGCCCGTGGGCGCGCCGAGTGCCAAGACCGGCACGTTCGACACCGGTGCCGCAGCGGTTGCGGCCGAAAAGCCCAAGTCGAGTGGCCAGCCCAATGGCCTTTCCAACGCCGAACGCCAGAAGCTCCGCCGCGAGGTGAGTTCGCTCGAGCGCAAGATGGAGACGCAGCGCACCCGCGTTGAGGAGGCCGAGGCAGCAATGGCCCAAGTCGATCCCACCAACTACACGGCGCTGGGCGAGCAGCAGGCAAAGATCGACGAGGCTCACGCTGCCATGGACGAGCTGGAGATGGCGTGGCTCGAGGCGAGCGAAAAGCTCGAGGGCGAGGAGTAGGCGAGAATGATCAAAGCCGCGTTTTTCGATATCGACGGCACGCTGCTGAGCTTTAAGACCCACCGGATTCCGGCGTCGGCGCAGCAGGTGCTCGACAGCTTTCACGAGCAGGGGATTGCGTGCGTGATCGCCACGGGCCGTCCGACCTACCAGATGCCGGACTGGCTGTTCGACCTGGGCTGGGATGCGTACATTACGCTTTCGGGCCAGCACTGCTTTGATGCCGAGGGGGTTTACCGCAGCTGCCCGATCGATTCGGACGACGCCGCGGTGATTGTGGACCAGGTGGCGCAGGGGCGCTACGACTCGCTGTGCATGCAGGGCGAGAACTCGTTTGTGAACCGCCTGTCCGAGCGCGTGGTGACGGCTGGCAGCAACGCTGGGATTGTCTACCATGAGGAGCCGTTTGAGCACGCCTTTGACGCGCCGGTCTATCAGTTCTGCGCCTTTGTGGACCCTGCCGACGAATATATCGTGACCGACGCCGTGTCGCATTCGCTCACCACGCGCTGGTGCGACCTGTTCTGTGACATTATTCCCGCTAACGGTGGCAAGGACCTGGGCGTGGCGGCGACGCTGGAGCGCCTGGGCATCGACGCGAGCGAGGCGATTGCCTTTGGCGACGGCGAGAACGACCTGTCGATGTTTGCCGCCGTGGGCACGAGCGTGGCCATGGGCAACGCGCAGGACACGGTGAAGGCTGCGGCGACCTATGTGACGACCGCCGTGGACGACGACGGCATCTACAACGCCGCGAAGTACTTTGGACTGCTATAGCTGCGGCTCGGCACTTGGGGACACTCCTTGCGGGGCGTGTTCCCATTTTGTTTTCGTCCCGCTCGTTTTGTGAAACACGGCTAACTTTTAGGCAAAGTAGTAAGACATGGGCAACTTTTGCGGTAAAGTAAGCCGTGGAAAGTATCCAACGGCTAACTAGCAATCATCGCGAAAGGCGGCCCATGGCCCTACGTGAATCCGGAGAAGACTATCTCGAATCGATCTACGTTCTGTCGCAACGTCAGGGCATCGTGCGCTCGATTGATGTTGCAGAGTACCTTGGCGTAACTAAGGCAAGCGTTTCAAAAGCTATGGCGACGTTGGAGAACAACGGCTACGTCGAAATGGGCAAGCGAGATGTTCATCTGACGGAGCGTGGTCTGGAGGTTGCTCGTCAAATGTGGGAGCGTCACTGCTTTTTCGTGGGGCTGCTGGAGGATGCGGGTGTTTCGGCTGAGGTCGCGTCGCAAGAGGGCTGCCACATGGAGCACTGCCTGAGCGAGGAGAGCTTTGAGAGGCTGAGGGCGATGCTGGGACGGGAAGATGTGGCGGGCCCAACAACGGAAGCCTAACTGACTCACAGTGGCGCGGAGTTCGCGCAAAGCGCGAACCAGCGAAAGGGGGATAGGGGATTCGAACAACAACGAGTCCGACGCAGTCCAAAGTGGAGCATTCGGTGCGCGACGCCATCACAGCTGAGCTATCTCTTCGTTCCCAAAGAGGCGCGCCTCCCGCGCCAAAGGCGCGGGACAGCGACCGGGACCAGTGGCCCCACCAACTAAGTCCAACTCAGACAAGGAACCCCGCCAGCAAGTGATGCCCAAGAACCGCCAGTTGTGTCGCCGCAGGCCGGGGCCGGGCTTGGTTTTGAAAACATTCCGCAGACCAGAAGTGCCCCAGTTCGTAGCTCCGAAGGAGCAGAACGGGGGCACTTCATTGGTCGAGGACGTTTTCAAAACCAAGCCCGGTCCCGGCCGGACAGCCCACGAACGCTACAGGTTCTTGACACCCATCGCGCGCATGGCGTTCAGGATGGCGATGATCGCCACGCCTACGTCGCCGAACACGGCAAGCCACATGTTGGCGATGCCCAGTGCCGCAAGCACCAGAATCAGCAGCTTAACGCTCAGCGCAAAGATGATGTTCTGCCAGACGATCGACATGGTCTTGCGCGCAACGCGGATTGCGCGGGAAATGTTGGACGGCTTGTCATCCATCAGCACCACGTCGGCGGCCTCGATCGCGGCGTCGGACCCCATGGCGCCCATGGCAATACCCACATCGGCGCGCGTAAGCACAGGCGCGTCGTTGATGCCGTCGCCGACAAATGCGAGCTTGCCCTTGCCGCTTTCGGCCGCGAGCAGCGCTTCAACACGCTCGACCTTATCACCCGGCAGCAGTTGCGCATGGAACTCGTCGAGGCCGAGCTGCTTGGCCACCGCAGCAGCCACTTCCTCGCGGTCGCCCGTGAGCATAACGGTGCGCTTGACGCCGGCGGAGTGCAGATCGCGGATCGTCTGCTCGGCATCGGCCTTAACGGTGTCTGCAATCACGATGTGGCCGGCGTACACGCCGTCAACGAGCACGTGCAGAATCGTTCCGACGATCTCGCAATCGGGTGCTTCGACTCCGGCCGTGGCGAGCATCTTTGCGTTGCCGACGACGACGTGCTTGCCGTCGATGGTTGCCGTCACGCCATGGCCCGCGTCGTTGGTGGAGTCGCTTACGCGCTTGGGGTCGAGTTCGCCCTGGAAGGCGGCGCGCACCGACTGCGCGATGGGATGATCGGAGAATGACTCAGCGAGGGCTGCGACCTCAAGCAGCGATTGCTCGGTATAGCCGGCTTCGGGGTGTACTGCCACGACCGAGAACGTGCCGTTGGTGAGCGTGCCGGTCTTGTCGAAGACGACGGTGTCCACGTCGGCGAGCGTCTCGAGGTAGTTAGAACCCTTGATGAGAACGCCCAGCTTGGAGGCGCCGCCGATGCCGCCAAAGAAGCTCAGCGGGACGCTGATCACGAGCGCGCACGGGCAGCTGACGACCAAGAAGGTCAGGCCGCGCAGGATCCAGTCGGACCAGGCGCCGGTGATCAAGCCGCCGCCGAGCGCGAGTACCGCGGCCGCGCCGGTGACGGCGGGCGTGTAGACGCGGGCGAAGCGCGTGATGAAGTTCTCGGTGCGCGCCTTCTTTTCGCTGGCGTTTTCTACGAGCTCCAGGACGCGCGCGACGGTGGACTCGCCAAAGGGCTTGGTGGTGCGCACGTGGATGAGCCCCGTCATGTTGATGCAGCCGCTGATGATGTCGTCGCCGGACTTGGCGGGGCGGGGGACTGACTCGCCCGGGAG
>CAJMRD010000034.1 GCA_905215725.1 uncultured bacterium
GCAGCTGGCGCCGGTGTAGATGTGTATCTTCCCGTCGTCCTCCACGATGAGCTTGCAGCGTCCCCAGTCAGGGATACCCACGCCCACACCGGCATTCTTCATGGCGCAGGCGATACCGGCGTGTCCGGGATGCGCGTAGTAGGCATCCTTGACCTCGAGCAGCGTCTCCTTCAGTGCCGTGGAGCAATCGGCAATCTGGCCGTTGGGCAAAACCTCGCCCGGCTCGATGGCGTTACGGTAGCGGATCTCCCACGGATCCAGGCCGACCTTCTCGGCCAGCAGGTCGATCAGGCTCTCGAGCGCAAACTCGGACTGGCAAACGCCAAAGCCGCGGTACGCACCGGCGGGCGGGTTGTTGGTGTAGTAGCCAAAGCCGCGAATGTCGGTGTTCTGGTACTTGTAGGGGCCGACGGCATGCGTACAGGCGCGCTCGAGCACCGGGCCGCACAGCGACGCATAGGCGCCGGTATCAAAGTTGATCTCGCAATCCAGGCCGGTAAAGTTGCCCTCGGCGTCGCAGCCCAGTGTAAAGGTGCCGTCCATGGCGTGACGCTTGGGATGGAAAGCGAGCGACTCGGCACGCGTGAGCTTACACTTCACAGGACGCTGGAACTTATATGCGGCGAGCGCGGCCAAGTGCTGGATGGACACGTCCTCCTTGCCGCCAAAGCCGCCACCCACGAGCATGGTCTCGACGACCACGCGCTCGGGCTCGCTATCCCAGCCAAACATGTGAGCGCACTCTTTGCGCGTGTCGTAGGCGCCCTGGTCGGTCGACTGCACCTTGACGCCGTTCTTGTACGGGAAGGCGACGGCGCACTCGGGCTCCAAGAAGGCGTGCTCGGTAAAGGGCGTGGTAAAGCGCTGCGTCACGGTGAATGCGCTCTCCGCTAGCGCCTTGGCGGCGTCGCCGCGCGTCACGTGACGGCTCTGGCACACGTTGTCCTTGAGCTCCACCGTGTTGCCAAAGGCAAAGAAGCTGTCGTGCAGGCGTGGGGCGTCGGCAGCCCTGGCCTCGACAATGTTACGCACGGGCTCCAGCGGCTCGTAATCGATCTTTACGAGCTTCTTGGCCTTCTCGAGCGTCGCCTCGTCCTCGGCAACCACCAGCACGATGGCGTCACCCACGCAGCGGGTGATATCGCCCTGGGCAATCATGACGTCCCAGTCCTGGATAAGGTGGCCGACTTGGTTGACCGGCACGTCCTCGGCGCGCAGGATGCCCACCACACCGGGTAGGGCCTCGGCCTTGGAGGTATCGATGGAGAGCACGCGGGCACGCGGATACTTGGAGCGCACGGCGCTGGCGTAGGTCAGGCCCGGCTGGTCGATCTCGTCGATGTCGTCGGGGTACTTGCCCTCGCCGAGCACCTTCTTGCGCACGTCAATACGGAAGGCGCGCTTGCCCACGCCGTAGTCGTCGCCGCGCTCCAGGTCCTCGTCGATCTGCTTTTCGCCACGGAGCACCGCAGCTGCCAGCGAGATGCCCTCGATAATCTTCTTGTAGCCGGTGCAACGGCAGACATTGCCGCGGATGGCGTACTTGATCTGCTCCTCGGTGGGCTCGGGGTCCTCGGCGATGAGCGCTGCACCCGCCATGACCATGCCGGGGATGCAAAAGCCGCACTGCACGGCGCCCACGGCGCCAAAGGCGTACACGAAGGCCTCGCGCACGTCCTCGGGCAGGCCCTCGACGGTCACGATGTTGCGGCCGGCGGCAAGCGCGGTGGTCAGCACGCAGGCCTTGACGGCCGCACCGTCCACGTGGATGGTGCAGGTACCGCACGCGCCCTCGGAGCAGCCGTCCTTGGCGGAGTGAATGTGCAGGTCGTCGCGCAGGTAGCGCAGCAGCGGTTTGTTTTGGGTCGTCGTGCGCTCGACGCCGTTAACGGTAAAAGTGAATTCCTGTGCCATGGTGATTCCCTTCTACACGCCGGCGGCGATGCCGGTGCGGTCGTGGATGGCGCCATGCGGGCACACAACAGCGCACATGCCGCACGACAGGCAGTCCGCGCCGTCGATATGGGCGCAATTGTCCTCGATGCGGATAGCGCCGGCAGGGCACTTTTTAGCGCACATGCCGCAACCGATGCAGCTGGTGTCGCAGATCTTGCGCGCAATGGCGCCCTTATCGGTGTTGTTACAGCGCACCAGGATGTTCTGGTAGCCGGGAACGAAGGCAATCACGCGCTGCGGGCACGCCATGCCGCACAGGCCACAGCCCGTGCACTTGGAGCGGTCCACGCGGGCGACGCCGTCGACCAGCGCGATGGCACCGTGGGGGCAGGCCGTAACGCAGGCGCCACAGCCAATGCAGCCTTCGCTGCAGCGGGCGTCGCCGCCTGCGGAGGCGCAACCACTTCCGCAGGCAACGTAGGCCACGTGATGTTGAATGGATTTGGCCATAAGAGACTCGCCTATTTCTTAAGAAGGTACGAATAGTTGTCGCGCACGGCCCTGATGGTCAGGCGGACGGCCTCGGGCAGACCGGTGTTGACGGCATCGACCGAGACGGTGCGGACCGTGCCGGCGACGCGGACCTTAAAGTGGTCCTCGTCCACGGCCAGGAAGCCCTCGTTCTCGGAGTTCTCCATGTCCTCCTCGCTCCAGAACAGGGTGAGCTTGTCCTTGTAGGGACGGCCCTCCTGGTAGGGGCAGAACACGGCGCAGTTGCCGCACTCGTTGCACATGCCATCGACATGGACGACCTGGTGCTTGGCCAGGCCCGGCACCTTAATTGCCACGTTGGCGCGGTTGGGGCACACGTCGCAGCAGACCTCGCACACCGAGCCGCAGCCCAGGCAGCGAGTCTTGGTGCAGTTGCGCTTGTCGCGGCACAGCGACCCCTTGCGCTCGTAGCAGGTGTCCTCGCGGCCGGCCTGCTCGTTGCAGTCGGCGTACTTGTTAAAGTCCACGCCAGCAATGGCACGGGCGACTTCGGCGGCGTCGGCAATAGCCTCGACCACGGTAGCAGGACCGCGGCGGCAGTCGCCCGCAGCCCAGACGCCCTCGACGCCGGTGGAGGTAGCGGCAAGGCGGCCGCGACGGTCGTGCTCGACGCCCGCGGCATCGTACAGGCTGGCATCGATACCCTCGCCCACGGCGCAGATCACCGTGGTGGAGGGAAGCTCGACGGTCTCGCCCGTGGCGACAGGGCTGCGACGGCCGCTTGCATCCGGCTCGCCAAGCTCCATAACATCGCAGGTCAGCACGGCGCCGTTAAGTGCCTTGGGCGCCAGCAGCTCGCAGAACTCAACACCGTCGGCAAGAGCAAGATCGAGCTCTTCCTCGTCGGCGGGCATCTGCTTCTTGGTGCGGCGATACACCAGGCGCACGTTCTTCACACCAGCCAGGCGCTTGGCCACGCGGGCCGCATCCATGGCGGTGTTGCCGGCACCAATGACCACGACGTCCTCGCCCAGCTCGAGCTTCTCGCCCTTCTTGGCGGCCTCGAGGAACTCCAGCACGTCGAGCTCGGCACCCTCGCCCAGGCCGGCGGAACCGGGCATCCAGGCACCGGTGGCCACGACAACGTCGGTAAAGCCCTGAGCCTTGAGCTCGTCGATGGACTCCACGCGAGCATTGAGCTGCACCTTGGCGCCAAAGGCCAGGCAAAGCTCGGCGTCGTGGGAGATATCGTCGCTGGCGATACGGAACTCGGGGATGACGTGACGGACCACGCCGCCGAGCGAATCGCGGGCCTCAAAGATGGTGACAGGCACGCCGGCGCGCGTCAGGAAGAACGCCGTCGCCAGGCCGGCCGGGCCGCCGCCGATAACGGCAACGTTGCGCTCGCCGTCGTTGGCGATGGCCTGAGCGCGCAGCTTGGGCAGCACGGCGGTCATGGCCTCGCGGGCGGCCTTGAGCTTGCTGGCGCGGATCTGGGCGCCCTCGGGCTCGTAGAATGCACGCTCACAGGCACGACCGCAGGGATGCGGGCAGATGGTGCCGGTAATGAACGGCAGGGCGTTGCGCTCAATGATGATGTTGAGCGCATCCTCGTAGCGGCCCTCGTCAACAGCCGCCAGATAGGCGGGAATATCCTGCTGGATGGGGCAGCTCGTACGGCACGGCGTGGTAAAGCAGTCGGAAAGCGGGCTCTTGCCGGCGACCTTGCGGTCGGGCAGCGGGCGCAACGGCTTCTTGTAGAGCGGGTTGGTGAGCGAATCGGCCTGGATTGCGGTCACGGCGTCGAGAGAGACGCCCGCGAACGGCTTGCCGTCCAGGTCGGCAAACTCGCCGGCCATCTGGCTAAAGCGCTCGTAGCCACCGGGCTTGAGCACGTCGGTCGCCAGGGTGACGGGCCAAATGCCGGCATCGTACAGGGCGCGGATATTGTAGACCGTGGCGCCGCCGGAGTAGCTGATGCGCAGCTTGCCATCGAACTGCTCGGTAATGCGGCGGGCGGCCTCGATGGTCAGCGAGAACAGCGAACGGCCCGACATGTACATCTCGGTGGAGGGCAGCTCGTTTCTCGTCACGTCGACGGGGAACGTGTTGGTCAGCTTGACGCCAAACTCCAGGCCGCGCTCGGCGCACAGGGCAATCAGGCGCTCGAACATAGGCACGGCATCGGCCCACTGCAGGTCCTCACGGAAGTGCGTGTCATCGAAGACGATGTAGTCAAAGCCCAGCTCGTTGAGGCGCTGGCGGGCAAACTCATAGCCCAGCAGCGTGGGGTTGCACTTGATGTAGGTGTTGAGGCCCTTCTCGGTGATCAGATAGGTCGCGATGCGCTCGATCTCGGCGGGCGGGCAGCCGTGCAGGGTGGACTCGGTGATGGAGTTGGAGACGCGTGCCGGAATGGACTCGACAAATGCGGCGTCGACGTGCTCAAACTTGTCCAGGTTAGCGAGCGCCCACGTGCGGCACTCATTCCAAACCTCGGAGCCGCTGGCGTCCTTCATGCCCTCGATGTAGGCGTCGACCTTGGGGCTCTTGATACCCTCCAGGTCATAGCCCACGGACATGTTAAAGACAAAGCCGTCCGGGCTACCCAGACCGTACTCGCGGGCGATCAGGTGGCAGGCAAACCATGCCTTCACGTACTCGGCAAAAGCCTGCGGAACCTCGAGCTCAGTCGACCACTCGCAGTTGTAGCACTCGTCCTGCGCCACGATGCAGGGCTTGTTCACACACTTGGAGAGCTCCTCGCCGTCCATAACCTGAACGGTCTTGAGCTCAAAGAAGCGGGAACCGGCCACGTAGGATGCCACGATGTTCTGGGCAAGCTGCGTGTTGGGGCCGGCGGCCGGGCCAAACGGAGTCTCGATGCGCTCGTCAAAAATGGGAAGCGCGCCCTCCTGGTTGGTCGTGACCATCTTGCGCACGCCAAAGACGGCGCCCTGGGTCTTGTGCTCCTCGATGATCCAGTTCATCAGCTGCGAAAACGGGATCGGCCTCATGATGTCGCTCATAATGAGCTCCTCTCTGTAACGCCCGGCGAGACCGCGCGGCGGGCGCAAATACGGTGTAGCGCTAGCACAGCGCCGGCGACCCCGCGGAGGTCGCCTATACGCGCGTCGGATGCGGCGAAACATCCGACGCGCGTGAATCTACTTGTGAATTAGTAGGTGCGATCGTTAAGCGTGCTCCAGAGCTTCTTGGACTCGGCCATGGTCCACGCGTTAATCTTTTCCTCATCAATGCCAACGAACTCGCGATCCTTGTACAGGACGCGGCCGTTGATGATAGTGGTGCGGCAGTTTTTGCCCATCATGCCAAAGAGCATGTGGCCGTCGATGTTCTCCTCGCTCAGCGGCGTAAAGGGCTTGTAGTCCATGACGATGACGTCGGCGGCAGCGCCGGGCTCAAGCACACCGAGCTTGCGATCGAAGTACTTGCTCGCCATCTTGGCGTTGTTCTCGAACAGCATCGTCATGGCCTCGCACCAGCCCACGTTGGGCATAGCGGCGTTGTGGCGCTGAATGATCAGGAAGACCTTGAGGCTCTCGAGCATATCGTGGGTGTAGGCGTCGGTGCCCATGCACACGGGGATGCCGCGGCGGAAGAACTCGAGCACGGGGGCGCAGCCCACGGCATTGCCCATATTGGATTCGGGGTTGTTAACCAGCCAGGTGCCGGACTCCTTGACGATATCCATCTCGGCAGGCGTCACGTGGATGCAGTGGCCGAGCATGGTGTCGGGACCGAGCAGGTTGTGCTGCAGCAGGCGCTCGACGGGGCTGATGCCACCGCGGTTGAGGCGGGAATCCCACACGTCATTCATGCCCTCGCACACGTGGATGTGGAAACCGGTCAGGCCGTTGTTGGCCTCGGCCATCTTATCCATGGTCTCGTCCGACAGCGTAAAGGTGGCGTGACCGCCAAACATCGCGGCGATCATGTGGTTGTCGTTATCGCGACGCTCCTTGGCGGCCCACTGGGCAAACTCGGCGTTCTCGGCAATAGCCTGGTCGCACTTTTCCTGGCCACGGCGGTCGGAGACCTCGTAGCACAGGCACGAACGCATGCCCAGCTCCTGAGCGGCGTCCTTAATGGTAAAGAGGCTGCCCGGAATCTCGCAGAAGCTCGCATGGTGATCGAAGATCGTGGTGACGCCGTCGCGGATGGAATCCAGAATCGTGGCATAGGCGCTGGCCTTGGTGCCGTCGAGCGTCAGGTTGTCGTCAATCTTCCACCACTGCTGCTCAAGATTCTCCAGGAAGTTGGTGGGGTTGCAGCCCTTAATGGCAAGGCCGCGGGCCAGACCCGAGTAGATGTGGGTGTGGCAGTTGATAAGTCCGGGCATGATGAGGTTGCCCTGGGCGTCGACGTACTCGGCATCCGGGTACTTGGCCTTGAGCTCGCGCTCGGGGCCCACTTCGACAATCGTATCTCCGTCAATGGCGACCGCACCGTTGGGAATGAACGGAGTCTGAGCGTTGCGGGTAAAGACGGAACCGTTAGCGACCAGAAGCATAAATGCTCCCTTCAACATCAGAGGCGGGGTTTGACACCTCTGACATGGCGGAAGTGCGAAGCGCCGGCCTACACCGGAAACGGGCCCTCTCCCGTCAACGCTTCACCAAAGGGACAAGCCCTTTGAAGTGCGGCTTGGCGCCGCATGGCGCCGGCGGACGAGGCGATGCGTCCGCCGGCGAATAGCACCGAATTGGCTACTTCTTGCTCTCGGGCAGGACCAGATTCACAGCGGCATCCTTGGCGGCATCGATGTGCTGAGCCACGACCGGCGTCTGCGGAAGGATCAGGTTGAGCACGATGGCCATGATGGCGGTGGGGGTCACGGCGTTGGAGCCGATGACGGTGGACACCCAGGTAGGCATACCCTCGCCGGCAAGGCAACCGCTGGCCATCCAGATACCCAGGCCAAAGACGACGGAGGTACCGACGATGGTGGTGGTGCGCTGCGTGAGGCCCTCGCGGGTGAACATGCGCACGCCGTTCATGGTGATGGTGCCAAAGACGCCGACGGTCGCGCCGCCGATGACGGGCTGCGGGATAGCGGAAAGGATGGCAGAGAGCTGCGGGAACAGACCGGCGATGGCAAAGACGGCCGCGATGATCACAAAGACCCACTTGTTGACGACCTTGTTGGAGCAGATGATGCCCACGTTCTGGCCAAGGGCGCTGGTGGGAAGACCGCCCAGCAGGCCGCCGACCATAGAGGTGAGGCCCTGGGACACAATAGCGCCGGAGAGCTCGCGCTCGGTGGGCATACGGTCGATGGAGCCAAGGCAGGCAGCGGAGACGTCGCCGATAACCTGGATGGCAACCATGGGGAACACGACGGCGAGGGTAATGCAGACCTCGGGATCAAACTCGAGCGCGTAGGGCATGAGCTTGGGAAGGGCGAAGACCTGAGCGGTGGCGACGCTGGAGAAGTCAATCATGCCAAAGGGAATCGAAACGATCATGCCAACGATCATGCCAAAGAACACGGATCCCAGCTTGAGCGTGCCCTTGCCAAAGTTGGCGAGCGCAAAGACCACGGCGAAGGTGATAAGAGCAACGCACCAGGCCTGCGGGGTGCCCCACAGCGGCGTACCCATACCGCCGGCCATGTACTTGACGGCCGTGGGATAGAGAGAGACGCCAATGGAGAAGATGACCGTACCGGTCACGACGGGCGGGAACAGCCACTTAATCTTGCTGTAGGCCAGACCAAAAAGGACCGCAACGGCACCGCCGACGATCTCGCCGCCCAGCAACGCACCAAAGCTAAAGCCCGAGGCACCCATGGCCTGCAGGGCCGGCAGGAACGCGAACGAAACGCCCATGACGATGGGCAGGCCGCCGCCGATGCGACGGAAGGGAGCGAAGGCCTGAAGGGCCGTGTCGATCGCCGAAAGAATGAGCGCGACCTGGATGATGTCGGTACTCTGCTGGCTATTAAAGCCGTAGACGCCGGCCATGATGACCGCCGGGGTAATGATGCCGGCAAACGATGCCAGTACGTGCTGAAGGGCACACGGGATCATTTCCTTAACGGGAGGCATGCCTTCGCGAGTGAACAGGGCTTCAGTGCCGTTCGTAACCGTCTCCTGGGTCATTTGACCACCAATCCTCGAAGTAGTTGTTTTCGCATCTGACGCTCTATTGTGACGCAGTGCGGGGTTGAGGTTGTGCCTTCATTGCATATCGTATTAAAGATGATTCTCATTCTCAATAATAATTTTTTGTTATCAGACTATTCTTCAGCTGAAATTACGCATTTCCGCAGGTCAGGAAAGTGTCTGGTCAAAATAACATCTATCATTTCTTTTGGTCAACCGTTTACCGCTAAATTCCTACCGTTCGTCTGCATTACGCAATGTACCTGCGGATATACGAGATGATGGGCAGCGTGTTACCATGAGAAAAAATTGTTATGAACATTTCCGATTTCACCCAAAGGAGTTGCCCGTGAACGAGACCGTACGTCGCTTTTTGCCGATGGTCGATTTTCTGGAGCAGATACTCGGCAAAAACAGCGAAATCGTGCTGCACGATTTCTCGGATCCCGACCACGCCATCGTCGATATTCGCAACGGCATCGTGAGCGGCCGCAAGGTCGGCGGTCCCGCCACCGATCTGGCACTCAAGATCATGCACGACGCCAAGTATCGCGACCTGCCGTTTATTACGGGCTACGAGGGGCGCGGTGCCGGCGGCAAGACGTTGGAGTCAGCGACGTACTTTATCCGCGAGAATGATGAGATCGTCGGTATGCTCTGCGTCAACACCGACCTCTCGACCGTGCGCTCCATCAACGCCATGGCGCAGCAGCTCATGGCGTGCTTCGACGCGGCGCCGACGCGCACGGAGCCCGCCCCTATCGAGGTCGAAAGCCTTTCGGAGTCCACACAGGAGCTCATCGACCGCAGCATTGCCGAGTTGCTGAGCGCGCGCGGGCTGGATGTAGCGTCGCTTGGTCAGAGCGACCGCGTGGACGTCATTCGCCACCTCAACGGTAACGGGGTGTTCATGCTCAAGGGCGCCGTGGCCTGCGCCGCCGCCGCGCTGGGCATCTCTGAGCCCAGCGTCTACCGCTACCTGCAAAAAGTCCGCAAGGAAGGCTAACGAGCAAAATGGAGTGCGGCTCCACAAGCGATCCGTCACTTGATAAAAGACCCTGCAGCTCGCACGCGCTGCAGGGTCTTTTTGCATGTCATGTTTAGTTGTGGCCAACGCCTTAGAGAGCGGCAACGACCTCGATCTCGACCAGACCGCCAGCCGGAAGGGCGGCAACCTGGAAGGCGCTGCGCGCGGGGAACGGGGCCTCGAACTTGGAGGCGTAGATCTCGTTCACGGCGGCGAAGTCGGCGATGTCGGCCAGGTAGACCGTGGTCTTGACGACATCGGCAAAGGTAGCGCCGGCAGCGGTCAGCAGGGCCTCGACGTTGGCGAGGGACTGCTTGGCCTGGGCCTCGACGCCCTCGGGCATCTTGCCGGTCGCGGGATCGATGCCCAGCTGGCCGGACAGGAACACCATGTTGCCGGCCTGGATACCGGGGGAATACGGGCCGATGGCTGCGGGTGCGTTATCGGAAGACACGACGGTCTTGCTCATGTTTTTCTCCTTACGATCAATTGAGAGAGCGTGAGCGCGGTGTTCACACCGGGAGGCACAGTTCGGTCTGAACACCGCGCTTGATTGGGATAGTACTCAAGGTTTCTGTTTGATGCAAGAATATTATCAGCTTGCGAGAATATTTTATCGCCCAACGGTTTCCCCGAACCGCTGAACGGTTCTCATGTGGAGCAGCCAGTCCAAGCTGCTGAAGACTTTGTCCTGCTTAGGCTGCGGGCGTCGCCCACCGCAGCGACGCCACTATACTTTTGAATATCTGAGCATTTTGAAAGGCAGGATATGACCGCAACCGCCAGCCGAACCACTAACCGCAGGCCCGAGCTTTTGGCCCCCGCCGGAGGCCCGGAGCCCTTTGCCGCCGCGCTCGCCGCCGGGGCAGACGCCATCTACTGCGGCATGGGCAGCTTCAACGCCCGCCGCAAGGCAACCAACTTTACCGACGAGGCCTTTGAGCAAGCCTGCCGCGCCGCGCATCTAGCCGGGTCGCGCGTCTACGTCACGGTCAACATCGTCATCAAGCAGTCCGAGATGGGCGATGCACTGCAGCTCATCCATCGCTGCTCCACGCTGGGCGCCGATGCCTTCATTATCCAGGACTGGGGTCTGTTCTTTGAGGTCAAGCGCACCATGCCCGGCATCGAGACACATATCTCGACCCAGGCGAACATCCACGACGACCGCGGAACCCTTTGGTGCCGTGAGCAGGGCGCCGACCGCGTGACTCTCTCGCGCGAGCTCTCCATCGACGAAATCGCCGCCATTCACGACGCCGCGCCCGATGTGGACCTTGAGGTCTTCAGCCATGGCGCCATCTGCTTTTGCTACTCGGGCCTGTGCCTGCTGTCGAGCTTTGCCATGGCGGGACGATCGGCCAACCGCGGCATGTGCGCCCAGCCCTGCCGCCTGCCCTACAAGTTGATCGACGAGAACGGTCGCGCGCTCTCCCCTGCCGGTCGCGAGCGCGCGCTGTGCCCGCGTGACACCAACACCTCACAGCTTGTTCGCCGTCTGTATGACGCCGGCGCCGCATCGCTCAAGCTCGAGGGCCGCATGAAGGCACCCGATTACGTGTACTCCATCGTTGATGTGTATCGTCACGAAATTGACGACATGCTATCCGGAGCCGCCGTTGCCAAGGACGAGGAAGCCGCCCGCCAGCGCCAGCTCAAGCGCTGCTTCAACCGCGACTTTACGCACGCCTATCAGGACGGCACCTCGGGCGACGAGATGATGAGCTATGAGCGTTCCAACAACCGCGGCCAGATCGTGGGCACGGTGCTGGGCAGCCGCCCGGCCAACCGCGATGTGCGCGGCCTCAAGTCCGACGACCGCCGTCGCCGCGCCGCCATCGCCCGCATTGAGCTGTTTGAGCCCGTGGGCAAAGGCGACCTGCTGGAGCTTCGCCACGATAACGAGTTTGACCAGTTCCTGACCACCATTGCCGCCGATGATGCCGCCGCCGGTGACATCATTGAGTGCCGCGTGCCCCGTAGCATGCCCGAGGGCTGCCGCGTCCGCGTGATTCGCAGTCAGCGTGCCATTGACGCCGCCGGCGCCGCGCTCAAGCGCGATGTGCTGCGCCGTCGCGCCGTGGATGTAACCGTCGTGGCACGTTTGGGTGAACCGTTTGCCGTCACGCTTACTTGCTGCGACGACCCATCGCTTACGGCCACGGGCACGGGCTCCACCGTCGAGGCCGCCAAGACCCGCGCCGTTGAGGCGACAGACCTGGTTGAGCATGTGGGCCGCATGGGTTCCTCGCCCTTTGAGGCCGCAAGCTTTGATGTGACACTCGATGAGGGCTGCGGTATGGGCTTCTCCGCCGTGCACAAGGTGCGCACAGCCGCTTGCAAGGCGCTCGAGGAGGCCATTCTGGCACCGTACGCGAAGCGTGCCCGCACGCTCGAGCTGCCGGCGATTGTCACCAGTGATTCCCGCCCCATGCCCGAGCACTACCGCGATGAGCCGCAAATCTGCGCCACCGTCACCTCGCTCGAGGCCGCCGAGGCCGCTCGCGCGGAGGGCGCCACGCGCATCTATATGACCACCGACGCGCTCGAGGCTGTCGGACTCTCCCCTGCCGATGCATTTGAGCAGGGTATCGTGCCCGTACTCGACGAGGTCTGCCGCGCCGTTGACCACATACGCGTTGACCCGTGGGTTGTTGCCGGCGCCACGGTCGCTATTGGCAACATCTCTGAGCTTGCCCTGGCCGCCCAGGTTGGCGCCACGGCCGAGATTCGCTCTTGCCTGCCGGCGCACAACACGCCCTGCATGGAGGCGCTTGCCGAGCGCGGAGCCGGTGCGTTTTGGCTCTCGCCCGAGATCACGCTCGACGAGATTGTCTCGCTCGGCGCCGCCGCGCCCGCGGCTCTGGGCATCACCGTGTTTGGCCGCCCGCGCGTTATGACGAGCGAGCACTGCATCCTGCAGGTGGCCAACGGCTGCATCCACGATTGTGCCAACTGCCGCCTGCGTGCCCGCAAGCTCTCGCTCAAGAATATCGACGGCAAGGTCATGCCGGTGCGTACCGACATCCACGGCCGCTCACGCTTGTACGACGCCTACCCCATCGACCTCACGCCTCAGGTTCCACAGTTACTCGATGCCGGCGTGCGCCGTCTTATGGTCGACGGAACCCTGCTCGAGGCCGATGAGATCGCCCGTGCCGTCGCTCGCGTCCGTCGCGCCGTCGAGGCGGCTCAAGCCGGCCGCAAGCCCGCCGCCCGCCTGCGCGGGGCGACCTCGGGCTGCATGTTTGTGGGAATCAGCTAACCGAAAGGCTTACACGTGAACGAAGAACCTCAAGTCCTTTACTGCGACGCCTGGCTCATGGCCATCGACAAGCCCGCCGGCATGATCGTCCACGGCGACGGCACCGGCGAGCGCACGCTCACCGACTACGCCAGCGACCTGCTGCTGGCGATGGGCGACGGCTTTGCCGCGACCGACATGCAGCCGCTCAATCGCCTGGACCGTGACACCACCGGCGTGGTGCTGTTCTCGCTCGACAAGCAGACGCAGCCCGCCTTTGACCAGATGGTCATCGACCACGCTTTCGAAAAGCACTACCTAGCGCTCGCCGAGGGCAAGATCGACTGGAACGAAAAGCTCATCGACAAGCCCATCGCCCGCGACCGTCACGACAGCCGAAAGATGCGCGTCGGCGCCAGCGGCAAGCCGTCTCAAACGCGCGTGAAGGTGCTCAAACGCCTTAAGAGCCGTCGTGGCCTGCCCACGCGCTCGTATATCGATGTCGAGTTGCTCACCGGCCGCAAGCACCAAATCCGTGTGCATCTGGCAAGCGAGCGCCATCCCCTGGTTGGCGACGACCTGTACGGAACGCCGCGCCCCTGCGGCCTCATGCTCCACGCCCACAGCGTGTCCTTCACGCATCCCGTAACCGGCGAACACATCCACATCGAAGCCCCCTGCCCCTGGGAGCCCTAAACCACCACAATGGGGACAGGCACCTTTGTGGTGGTTTTGCCGCAATGGTTCAACCGCGGTCCCAAAATGTCTCGATCTGTAACAGTTAGAACCCATTTTCCGGTCTATCTGTTACAGATCGAGACATTCAAATCCCCCTTAAGGGAAAATCTCAATCTGTAACACCTAGCCCACTTTTAACGGTCCAGTTGTTACAGACTTAGACAAACCGGCAGACAACGAAAGCGGCAACGCCCGTGATGGACGTTGCCGCTTTTCTATTGAGAAAACTACTCGGTTTTCGTTACTAACCACCACAATGGGGACAGGCACCTTCGTGGTGGTTTTGGCCTTGTCTCGCTGTTAGACAGTGATGACGTTGTCCATTGCCCGGTACTTGGCGGGGACCTCGCCCGCAGTGATAATCGTTGCGTCGCGGAAGTCCGCGAACTTGACGGGCGCCACCATGCCAAATTTACTGGCGTCCGAGATTACAAAGCGTTTGGCGGTATGGCGCATCGAGATACGCTTGACCTGTGCTTCCTCGATATCGGGCGCCGTGAAGCCCTGCTCGGCGGCAATGCCGTTAGAGCCCCAAAAGCCACAGTTGAAGTTGTAGCGGTCTAAGGTTGCCAAGGCATCGGGGCCAACGAGCGCCTCGGTCTCGGGTTTGAGCTCGCCGCCCAACACCACGGTACGCATGCCGCGCAAAGCAAGGTGCTGAGCATGGAGCACGGAATCGGTCACATAGGTGACATCTTCAAGGTGTGGAAGATGCTCGATGAGCCTCAGCGTCGTCGAGCCCGAGTCGATGTATACAAAGCTCTCGGGCTCCACAAGCGCCGCCGCACGGGCGCAGATACGCTCCTTGTCGTCGTTATGGAGGTCGCTGCGCTCATTAAGCGTTAGGTCGCGCGTCACGTGCGCGCGCTCAAGACTCGTCGCTCCACCGTGGACCTTGGCGATGCGATGAGCTCGGTCGAGCGTCTGCAGGTCGCGCCGAATGGTAGACGCCGTCACGCCCAGGGCATCGGCAAGCTCCGGCACGGTAACCGAGCCGGCCTGCTGCACCATCGACACGATCGCGTTGAGCCTATCTTCCGCAAGCATCGCTTACTCCTCCTCGGGGTACACAACTCCCCAGTCGGCGCGGAGCTTGGTCATAAGCTCCATAACATCAGAAGCATAATCCAGCAGCTCGCGCTTGGAGTCGTCGCCGGCAACGGCCTTCTCCAGGTCGGCCATCTCATAGCACAGGGCGTAAGCCTCGGTGCCGGCGTGGACCTCCTCGCGGTGGCCGTCCGCAGTCCACACGATGGTCGCGTGATCGGCACGCGGATATTCATTGACCTCGATGTAGCACTTGTCGAAGCTGATGACCGAGCGCTTGGGCTGCTTGGAGTGGAGCGTAAGGCTCACGACGCCCAGCTGCTGCTCGGCATTTCGGCAGACGATGCCACCCGCGACGTCAACGCCAGTCTCGCAGGTGTTGCCCAGCGAAACGACCTCAGCGGGCTGGCTTGCCATAAAGAGGCGCATGACGGACAGGGCATAGACGCCAATATCGAGCATGGCACCGCCAGCAAGGTTGCGATTGTAAAAGCGGTTGGTCAGGTCCCCGTACTCCTTATAGCTGCCAAAGTTGAGCTGGGCGAGGTTCATGCGACCAAAGTCGCCCGCATCCATGCGACGGCGCAGCTCCTGATACAGCGGCATGTGAAGCACCGTGGTGGCGTCCATAAGGACGACGTTGTGCTCGTCGGCGATGGCACGCGCCTCGTCGAGCTCAGCGGAATTGAGGGTGATGGCCTTTTCGCAGAGCACATGTTTGCCGGCTGCCAGAGCGGATCGCAAGTAGGTGATGTGAGTGTTGTGCGGCGTGGTGATATAGACTGCGTCAATGTTCGGATCGGCGTAGAGGTCCTCGACCGTTTCATAGACCTTCTCAACGCCATACTGCTCTGCAAAAGCTTGTGCCTTGGACAGCGTGCGGTTGGCAACGCCCGCAAGCTTGCGGCCGGCAAGAGCGAGAGACTGGGCCATCTGGTTGGCGATAACGCCGCACCCGATCACAGCCCAACGAAGCTCGGGAGCCGTAAAAATGTCGTCGGGGAACGGCTGATCCTGAACCGAGGCAAACGCCGCCTTAGCGGCTGCTTCGGCGTCGAGCGGAGCCTGTTTGGAATCTGCCATTATGTGCCTCCTAAGTCATCGGAAGTTCTTCATTCCTAATAGCCCTATATTCGCACAATCACGCGCGTATTTGCTCGTATTTACGTGTTTATTTGCTTATCGGTCATTATTTAGCCATAGTTGGCAGATGTTTGCGCGGTTATGCGCATTATCGCGCAAGCCTATGCGCGTAAATGCGCATGCAACGATCCTTGTGAAACATAAAGGGGCGGAACACCAAAGCCCTAAAAGACAGAGCCAGCTGTATTACTTCACCCCTCTGGGGGCACCAGACATCAAAGGACCGTCCCAAACTGCCGGCACATAGAGACTGTCCCCCAACAACTGGTCATTTAAGTCTGTCCCCAATGAGTAGGGATAGAAAAAGGCCCGGGTGCCGTAGCATCCGGGCCTTTGCTAGCAACTTAACTGTTGCGGGCAGTTTAGAACTTGTGGCCACACTTCTTGCAGACGCGCAGCTTGTTCTTGCCGTCCTTCTCGTGACCGACGCGGGTAACCTTACCGCACTCGGGGCAAACGAGATTGACGTTGGAGGCGTCGATAGGAGCCTCCTGCGAAACGATGCCGCCCTGCTGGTTGGCAGCGTTGGGCTTGACGGCCTTCTTGACGACCGAAACGCCCTCGACAACGACCTTGTTCTCGGCGGGGAGAGCACGCAGGACAACGCCCTGCTTGCCGCGATCCTTACCAGAGAGAACCTGGACCTTATCGCCCTTCTTGATATACATATATCTCCCCTAACTACAGGGTCTCGGGAGCGAGCGAGACGATCTTCATGTACTTCTTGTCACGAAGCTCGCGAGCGACGGGCCCGAAGATACGGGTGCCGACGGGCGAACCATCGTTGTTGATGACAACGCAGGCGTTCTCATCAAAGCGAATGTAGGAGCCATCCTTGCGGCGGATCTCCTTAACGGTGCGAACGACGACGCAACGGACAACGTCCTTCTTCTTGACGTTGGCGCCAGGGGTAGCCTCCTGGACAGCACCGATGAACACATCGCCGATGCCTGCATAACGACGCTTGGAACCGCCAAGCACCTTGATGCAGCGAATCTTGCGAGCGCCGGAGTTGTCGGCGACGTTCAGCATGGTTTGCATCTGAATCATGGTAGATGTTCCTCCGAACTAAGAACCGAAGAGAGGTGCGCAGCCTTTATACGGCCCGTGGTATGCAAGCCAGGCATACGCACATCTTCGGAAACGTACAAGTCGTAAGAGCGACTGCTTATTTAGCGCGCTCGACGACCTCGATGAGGCGCCAACGCTTCATCTTGGACATAGGACGGGTCTCCATAACGCGGACGGTATCGCCCACGCCAGCCGTGCACTCCTCGTCGTGAGCGTGCAGCTTCTTGGAGCTGGTCATCATCTTGCCGTACTTGGGGTGACGCTTGCGCTCGGTGATGGTGACAACAATGGTCTTGGCACCGGAGACGGAGGTAACGACACCCGTACGGACCTTACGCGAGTTACGCGAATCAGTCATGTTCTCTCCTTAGGTCCTACTCGGCGACAGCGGACTTCTCCGCTGCGATCTCACGGGCGCGCTGCTCCGTGAGGACGCGAGCGATGTCCTTCTTCACGGTGTTGACGCGAGCGGTGTTGTCCAGCTGGCTGGTGGCCATCTGGAAACGAAGGTTAAAGAGCTCGGCGCGCATTTCCTTCAGCTTCTCAACGAGCTGAGCGTCCGAGAGCTCACGAATCTCTGCGGGCTTCATTAGTTCTCCTCCTTGGCGGCGGCGGCGTCCTCAGCAGCCCACTTGGCCTCGAGAGCGGCCTCCTCAGCCATCTCCTTCTCGATGCGCTGCTCGGCGTTCTTGGCAGCAACAATCTTGGTCTTGATGGGAAGCTTGTGCTGTGCAAGACGCAGAGCCTCGCGAGCGACCTCCTCGGGCACGCCCTTGACCTCGAACATGATGCGGCCGGGCTTGACGACGGCCACCCACTCCTCGGGGTTACCCTTACCAGAACCCATGCGAGTCTCGGCAGGCTTCTTGGTGATGGGCTTATCGGGGAAGATCGTGATGTAGACACGACCGCCACGCTTCATGTAGCGGGTCATGGCAATACGAGCGGCCTCGATCTGACGGTTGGTGATCCAATGGGCCTCGAGAGCCTGGATACCAAACTCGCCGAAATGCAGCTCGGTATTACCCTTGGCCTGGCCCTTCATGGAGCCACGCTGCACCTTGCGGTGAAGAATACGCTTAGGGGCAAGCACTACAGACCCCTCCTCTCGGAGTTACGACGACGAGGACGGGAAGAGCCCTCGAGTGCAGGGTTGGGAACAGGCTGGCCCGGGAGCTTCTCGCCCAGGTAGATCCAGACCTTCACGCCGCAGGCACCCATGGTGGTGCTGGCGACAGCCGTGCCGTAGTCGATCTTGGCACGGAGAGTGTGCAGAGGCACGCGACCCTCGCGGTACCACTCACGACGGCCCATCTCGGCACCGCCGAGACGACCGGAGCACTGGATACGGATGCCCTTAGCGCCGGCCTTGCGGGCGGACTGGACAGCCTTGCGCATAGCGCGACGGAAGGCAACGCGGCCCTCGAGCTGCTCAGCGATGGACTGAGCAACAAGGTTGGCGTCGAGCTCGGGGCGCTTGATCTCGACAACGTCGACGGAGAGCTGGCCCTTGGAGACGCCAGCGACCTTCTCGAGCTCGGTGCGAAGGGTATCGATCTCGGCACCCTTCTTACCGATGACAACGCCGGGGCGAGCGGTGAGGATGATGACCTTCACCTTGTCGCCAGCGCGCTCGATCTCGACGCGGGAGACAGCTGCGCGGGAAAGACGCTTCTCGAGGTACTTGCGGATCTCGAGATCGTTACCGAGGGTCTTAGCGTAATCCTTCTCTGCGAACCAGCGGGAGCGCCAGTTCTCGGTGATGCCAAGACGGAAGCCGGTGGGGTAGACTTTCTGACCCATACAGCTTTACGCCTCCTTTCGAGGAGCAACGACGACGGTGATATGGGAAGTACGCTTCAGAATGCGAGAAGCGGAACCCTTGGCGCGGGGACGGATGCGCTTAAGCGTCGGACCCTCGTCAACATAGGCAGCGGCGACAACCAGGTTGTCGGCACGCAGACCGTTGTTGTTCTCGGCGTTCGCAACGGCGGAACGGAGAACCTTCTCGACATCCACGGCGACAGCACGGTCGCAGAAGTGGAGGATGTCGAAGGCCTGAGCGACAGGCTTGCGGCGGATCAGATCGACCACCAGGCGGGCCTTGCTGGGGGAAACACGCACGTACTTAGCGACGGCGCGAACCTCGGTGGCCTCAGTTTCAATAGACTTAGTTGCCATTTACGGTTAACCCCCTATTTGGCCTTGTGGCCACGGAACGTACGAGTCGGCGCGAACTCGCCGAGCTTGTGACCAACCATGGACTCGGTAACATACACGGGCACATGCTTGCGGCCGTCGTGGACGGCGATGGTGTGACCAACCATCTCGGGGAAGATGGTGGACGCGCGGGACCAGGTCTTCACGACGTCCTTCTTGCCAGCCTCGTTCATCGCGGTGATACGCGAGAGAAGGCGAGTCTCCACGAACGGGCCCTTTTTGAGACTTCTGCTCATAAGTGCTTTCTCCTAAAACTCGGTATCCGAAATTACTTCTTACGGCGACGAATGATGTGCTGGTTCGAGACCTTCTTCTTCTTGCGCGTACGAAGGCCCTTCGTCGGCTTACCCCAGGGGGTAACAGAGGGACGACCAGAGGTGTGGTTCTTGCCCTCGCCACCGCCGTGCGGGTGGTCGACAGGGTTCATGACGGTACCGCGGACGGTCGGGCGCACGTTCATGTGACGCTTACGGCCGGCCTTGCCGATGACGATGTTGGAGTGATCGGCGTTGCCGACCTCACCGACGGTGGCGCGGCAGGTAACGAGGATGCGGCGCATCTCGGAGGAAGGCATACGGACGATGGCGTACTTGCCCTCCTTACCCATCAGCTGGCAGGAGTTACCGGCGGAACGGGCGATAGCGGCGCCCTTGCCCGGCTGGAACTCGACGGCGTGGATGAGCGTACCGACGGGGATGTCGGCGAGGGGCAGAGCGTTGCCCGGCTTGATGTCGGCGTCAGAACCGGACATGATGGTCTGACCGACCTCGAGGCCCTTGGGGGCCAGGATGTAGCGCTTCTCACCGTCAGCGTAGTGCAGCAGAGCGATGCGAGCGGAACGGTTCGGATCGTACTCGATCGTGGCAACCTTGGCGGGCACGCCGTCCTTGTTGCGCTTGAAGTCGATCACGCGGTAACGACGCTTCACGCCGCCGCCCTGGTGGCGGGTGGTGATGCGGCCGTTGTTGTTACGACCGGCCTTCTTGGGCAGGGGCTCGAGAAGAGACTTCTCGGGCTTGGTGCAGGTGATCTCGGAGAAGTCGGAGATCGTCTGCCAACGCCTACCAGCGGAGGTCGGCTTAAGGTGCTTTACAGCCATTACAATCCCTTTCAATAGGAATCCGTTAGCCATCGCAGACAGGGATTCGAGGTTCTGCCTCGGGTGCGATGACACCGGACGTATACACGGTTCCGGGCGTGTCCATTTTATACGCCCAAAACCTTGAGCTCCCGCCTCCCCTATTTGGGAGGCATGAGCTCACTCAACAGCAGCGAGTCTTAGGCCTGGTTGCCAAAGACCTCGATGGTGTCGCCCTCGGCCAGCGTGACGATGGCCTTCTTCCAAGAACGGGTCTTGCCGGCGACATAGCGCACGCGCTTGGTCTTGGGCTTGACCGTCAGGGTGTTCACGCGAACGACCTTGACGCCGAAGATCTCCTCGACAGCGTCCTTGATCTGATACTTGTTAGCATCCTTGGCGACCTCGAACGTGTACTTGTTCAGCTCCATGCCGGAGAAGGAACGCTCGGACACGATCGGACGGATGATGATCTCGTGGGCGGTCATTTATGCAAGCACCTCCCCGAAGTGAGCGGCGATGTCGGCGGGCATCAGCACAGCGTTGTTGTTGACGAGATCGTAGGTGTTGGCCTCGTCAGCGGTGATGATGAACGTCTTGGGAATGTTGCGGAACGACAGGTAGGCGTTGACGTCCTCATCGCGAACGATGATGGTCAGACGCTTGCCCTCAAGGCCGAGAGCCTTGAGCATGGCGACGGCAGCCTTGGTGGAAGGCTTCTCGAAGCCGTAGTCGTCGACGAGCACGAGCTCGCCATCGGCCAGCTTGGCGGACAGCGCGGAGCGCATAGCCAGCTTGACCTCCTTGTTGTTCATACGCTTAGCGTAGGAACGGGGCTTGGGGGCGAAGACAACGCCACCGTGACGCCACTGGGCAGCACGGATGGAACCCTGGCGGGCACGGCCGGTGCCCTTCTGACGCCAAGGCTTCTTGCCGCCACCGGAAACCTCAGAGCGGCCCTTAGCGGACTGGGTGCCCTGACGCCAAGAGGCCATCTGGCACTTGACGATGTGGTGCATAACGTGGATGTTCGGCTCGATGCCGTACACCTCAGCGGCGAGCTCGGCCTCGGCGACCTTCTTGCCCTCGCTGTTCTTTACTTCAAACTTTGCCATTTAAGTGTTCTCCTTGGTATGACGCTGGGCTAAATGGGCTGGGCCCTTAGGCCATACGGATGGCGACGAGACCATTCTTGGCACCCGGGACAGCGCCCTTGACCAAGATGAGGTTCTGCTCGGCATCGATGCGGACAACGGAAAGGTTCTTGACGGTAACGCGCTCGTTACCCATGTGACCGGCCATCTTGACGCCCTTGAGGACGCGCGCAGGATAGGCGCACTGACCGATAGAACCGGGGTGACGCTGGAAGTGAGAACCATGCGTCATAGGACCGCGGCGCTGACCCCAGCGCTTGATGCGACCCTGGAAGCCCTTACCCTTGGAGGTACCGATGACGTCGACCTTCTCGACATCAGCGAAATCAGCGACGGTGACGACCTCGCCGACCTTGTGCTCCTCGCCGTTCTCGACGCGGACCTCACGAAGGAAGCGGACAGGCTCGACGCCAGCCTTGGCGAAGTGACCAGCCATGGGCTTGTTCACGTTCTTGGCCTTGATGTCGCCGAAACCGATCTGGACGGCGTCATAGCCGTCGGTTGCCTGAGTTTTAACCTGCGAGACAGCGCAGGGGCCAGCCTGGATGACCGTGACGGGAACGACGTTGTCGTCCTCGTCCCAAACCTGGGTCATGCCAATCTTGCGGCCGAGAATCATGCTGATCAAGATATGATCCCAACTCTCGCGTGGTCTTGGGACAATGCGTACACCACCGAGCGTACGCCCCTAGAGGACCACTACTTACACGACGTGCTCCCCAGCCTTGTATTGCGTCCGGACTACCTGACAACCCTATTAAGCAGGCATTTTGTCCAGCCAGAATACTCCCCTGGTTACACACAGCTGTTTAGTATACACGGCTGCGGGCGTATCCATCGAGATTCATATTTCACTCACATTGTTTACGCAGGTAAAGTGCGTGGAGTCGCCTGGGCTTGGCAGAGGGGCGGCGAAATATATTAAGTTTGCTGCTCTACAGTCCTGCGCAAGACGGAAAGCACATTAAGTGCTTTCCTTTGCGTGCGGAACTC
>CAJMRD010000035.1 GCA_905215725.1 uncultured bacterium
TGTGCAATCGCAAGAAGATGACGGGGCGGAATGTCAATCCTGGTCTAACAGAGCCAATCAAAAACTCAATCTGTAACACCTAGACTCGATTTGAGCAGATATCTGTTACAGATTGAGACGTTTCGGCAGAGTGATTCCCGTTTGTCTTGATTTGTAACAGGTAGAGGCAAAAAACTCGACTTGATGTTACAGATTTAGACAAACGGCTGCCGACCCGCGCGAAAACAAAAAGGCCGCATGCGAACCCGTGGAGGGATTCGCATGCGGCCGACAGGGGGTATGCGGCGGAAACTAGGCCATAAGCAGGCCGGTCTCCGCGACGTTCTTGTACCAGTACGCGCTCGCCTTGGGATAGCGCTTCTGGGTCTCAAAGTCGATGTAGAACAGGCCATAGCGCTTGTTATAGCCGTTGGTCCAGGAGAACTGGTCCTGCAGCGACCACACAAAGTAGCCGTCGACGTTCACGCCGCCGTCGATTGCCTTGAGGATCCACGCGAGATGCTGACGCATATAGTCGATACGAGGGGCGTCATCGATAAAGCCGTCCTCGAAGTCGTCCTTATAGCCCATGCCGTTCTCGGTGATGTAGATCTTCTTGTAGTTGGGGTAATCGTTCTTAATGCGCAGCAGCAGATCGTACAGGCCCTCGGGATAGATGATCCAGTCCCAATCGGTGGTGGGTACGCCTTCACGCACGCATGACTCGCCCACGCCCTTGAGGAACCAGCGCGAGGAGCCCTTGTCGCCGGTGCCATTGTGGTTGATGTCGTTTTCGCCCTCGGCGGCACGCAGGAACTGGCACTTGTAGGTGTTGACGCCCAGGCAATCGTTGTAGGGGAGCGCGGCGGTCAGCGCGGCGATGTCCTCGTCGCGGACGTCGAGCTCGCCGCCGGCGATATGGGCCAGCTTGGTCGCAGCCTCCATGGTGTCGGCTGCATAGTGGCCGCGGAAAGTGGCGTCGAGCACCCAGCGGTTGTTGATGACGTCGGCCATGCGGGCGGCCTCGCAGTCGGCAGCGCTGTTGGGATCAAGGGGATACTTGGGCTCCAGGTTCTGGACAATGCCGATCTCGCCCTCAAAGCCGCCCTCGTGGAAGGCGACGACGGCCTTGGCGTGGGCCACCATCATGTTGTGCATGAGCTGGAAGGCCTTGTCCAGGCGGTACTTCTCGCCGTGCGGCCAGTTGCCGACGATAAAGCTGCCCTCGGCGGTTGCGGGAATCTCGTTAAACGTGAACCAGTGCTTGACCTCGGTGAACTCGGCAAAGCAGAACTTGGCGTACTCGACAAAAGCGTCGATCGTCGTGCGCGTCAGGAAACCCTCGCCGCCGTTCTGGTAAAAGGCCTCGGGCGTATCGAAGTGATCGAGCGTGACATAGGGGATAACGCCGGCTTTATTGCAGGTGGCAAAAAGCTCGTGATAGAAGGCGACACCCTCGGGGTTGATCTCGCCGGTGCCACTGGGGAAGATGCGGCTCCAAGCGATGGAGACGCGGATACCGTTGATGCCGAAGCGCTGACACAGGTCGATATCGACCGGGTACTTGTTGTAGAAATCGCTTGCGGGATCGGGGGAGAAGCGACCCTGGGCTGCCAGGAAATCGTCCCAGGGCACTTTGCCCTTGCCGTGCGTACGGGTCTCGCCCTCAACCTGGTAAGCAGCGGTGGCGCCGCCAAACACAAAGCCGTCGGGGAACTGCATGGGGTTGGTCATGAGTCATCCTTTCTGTGGGATACGAATAGGGAGAGGTGCCCGAACTGGGGATCCGGGCACCAACAGAGGGAAGAACTAGTCGAGGTTCTCGCGGAGCCACTTGATGGCGCCAGCGGGGTCGCGGGTAAGGTCGATATATTCCTTACCGCGGGGAGCGAGCAGCTTAATGCCCAGACGATCGGTGTCGGCCTTCATGTCGTTGTAGTAGCTACGGACCTGCGGGGCGAGCACGATAACGTCGTACTGATCCATGATGGCAGTGTGCTGGCCATAGGCGCCTGCGGAGGAAGCGATGTTCTCTCCGGTCTGCGCAGCACCTTCCTTGATGGCGTTGGCAAGCATGGCGGAGGTGCCGGCGCCGGCGCACAGGACGAGGACCTTCAGGCCGTCGACATCCTTCTTAGCGGATGCGTCGGCGGCGGGCTCGGGCTGATCGGCGACAGGCTTGTTGTCGGCGGCGGCAACAGTCGTCTCGACGGAAGCGGTAGCCTGCTCGACAGCGGGCGCAGGGGCGTTGGCGGCGATGGCAGCGGCACCATCGGACTCGAGACCCAGCTCGGCGGCGCGCTCGGCCTCCTGGTCGCAGAGCAGCTTATCGTATGCCTTCAAGAACGGCAGGTAGATGATGGCGTCCAGCAAGATGATAATCGCGACAAATACCAGGGCGATAAGCTGGAAGTTCGTGGTGATGAAGATGCCGATGGGGGCAGGGGTAGCCCAAGGCACCACGAAGGAGAAGCCGTTCATGCCCACGTTATCGATAAAGAACTTGGCAACACTCACGTTGACGCAACCGGCGGCAACAAAGGGGATGAGCATGTAGGGGTTAAGGATCATCGGCGCGCCAAAGAGCAGCGGTTCGTTGACGGCGAAGGCAACAGGAACAATCGAGGCCTTACCGACGGCCTTGAGCTGCTTGGACTTCATAAAGAGAATCAGCAGAAGCGGCACGATGAACGTGGCGCCGGTGCCGCCGAACTCACCCACGAGCGACATGTTAAAGGTGAGGGAGTGGGCGGGGTGGCCACCGGCCAGCAGAACCTGCAGGTTCTCGGCCTGGTTGGCAAGACGGATGGGGTCGATGCCCGGCTGGACGATCGAGGGGCCGTGGACGCCGATAAACCAGAAGAACGCGGTGGCTGCCTGGATAAGGATAAGGCCAGGATAGGTTTCTGCAGCGGTGAAGAGCGGGGAGAGCAGTTTGATAAGCAGCTCGGAGAACGGAACGCCCATGAGGTTGCGCACGACGACATCGATGATGCCGCAGATGATGACAGCGCCACCGAAGGGGATGATGTCGCGGAAGTTCTGAGCGATGGCGCCCGGGACCTCCTTAGGCAGCTTAATGGTCAGATCGCGCGAGACGCAGAACTTATAGACCCACACGGTAATGAACGCGGCGATATAGGCCGAGAACAGACCGCGCGTGCCCATGCTGGTGCAATCGAAGACCGAAAGCTCGGAGCCGTTGAACTTGGTGGTGAACTGCGTAACAGCGAGCAGCAGCATGCTGCACTGGGCGGCCACCATGGTGGAACCGTCGTTGAGCACTTTGCCGGCGGGCATGCGACGGTTCATGGAAGCCGTGAAGTTCTTGGCAGTGGTGCCGGCAACCATGATGCCCATGACGCCCATGGTGAAGTTGTAGAGCTTGTTGCACCAGTCGATGAGCGGCTGGGGCAGCGTGACGCCGACTACGCCGGGAAGGGTGGCAATGAGCAGAAAGATCGAAGAGGTGAGGACAATGGGCATGCACCCAAGGAATCCGTCCTTGATGGCCTGGAGGTATATGTTCCTCGAGATCTTCTCAAAGAACGGTTGATGCTTTTCGAGCATCTTTACGATGGCGTCCATAGAGCTCCTTTGCTACTTGATGCGCGATGCATGTGGATGGAACTGGTCGTCGATGGATGGTCAGGACTGCCCGGAAACCTTCCTGCTTAAGGAAGGCATTGCGAAATGACAACGTTGTCATTTCGTTAATGACAACGTAAGACATTTTTGGAAGAGCAACAAGGATATACGGGTGAGCGGTCGATATTGTTCGGTAAACGGTTGATTTATCAGTCAGGCAGGTAGTGTATGCTAGAACGCAAAAACAAGCGATGTAAAACCGACTGGAGAAGCAGTGGCAACGATGGACAAGAAAAAAGTCTCAATGAATGATGTGGCGATTGCCGCTGGTGTTTCTCTCAAGACGGTTTCGCGCGTGATTAACGAGCCCGATAGCGTGCGAGAGTCGACACGCGATAAGGTTCATTCGGCCATGGAGGCGCTCGGGTTTCGAGCCAACTTTGCCGCGCGTTCGCTCAAGTTGGGCCGTTACGGGTGCATCGGCGTCGTGCTGTTCCACTTGTCGGGCGGTGCCGTGGACATGATCGACGGTATCGCCGATGCCGCCGAAGAGCGAGGCTTTGCTCTTACGATGATCAAAAAGCGGGCGGGGGAGAAGATGACCCTTGCCGAAGCGGCGCGTAGGATGTCGCAGCTCCCCGTCGACGGCATGATTTTCAACCTGCGCCAGATGGTCGATGACTTTGATACCTTTGAGGCGCCGAAAGACCTCAAGACGGTGATTATCACACCGATGGAACATCCTACCTGCTCTACCGTCAGTGACGACCAAGAGGGCGGCGCGCGCATGGCGTGCGAGTACTTCTTGAACCACGGGCACAAGAACGTGTACTTCGTCTCTGGTAAGAAAGAGTCACTGTCGAGCCAGTGCCGTATGAAAGGTTGGCGAGCGGCACTCGAGGCACGTGGCATTGAGCCGCCCGAGCCTCTGCAAGGCGATTGGAATGCGGATAGTGGCTATGCCGCGGGCCTTGTGCTTGCCGATAAGCCCGATTGCACGGCGGTCCTCGCTGCTAACGACTGCATGGCAAACGGCGTGATGATGGCTCTACGTGACAAAGGGCTCAATGTGCCCGACGACGTGTCCGTGATCGGCTTCGACGATGAGCTCTACAAGACGATTCCCAACTCGATTCTGACGTCGGTGAAGTTTCGCCACCGCGAACTGGGCATCCGTGCGCTTAACGAGGTCGTCGCAGGTCTGGAAGCCCCGAGCTCCAGAAGTCGTACGCTCGTCTCGGGCGTGTTGGTCGAGCGTTCCAGCGTAAGGGATCTGCGGGCGTAGACGTGCTCGGCCTGCTCGTCTAAATCTGTAACAGGTGGGACCCGAAAACTCGACTAGGTGTTATAGATTGAGATTTTGTCTACCCAGCCATCATCTTTGTCTCGATCTGTAACAGTTAGGAGTGAAATGACCAGCCAGGTGTTACAGATCTAGATTGATTGGATTGACCCATCTGTTTGTCTCGATCTGTAACATCTAAGCGGTCAAAAGCGGTCTACATGTTACAGATTGAGATTTTTGGCTTGGCCTGTGCGTTCACCTCGATCTGTAACAGCTGGGACCCAAAAACTCGGCTAGATGTTACAGATTAAGATGAACAGGAGGACGGGTGCGGTCTAAACAAAATGGCCCGCGCATCACGCATCGATGCACGGGCCATTTTTTTTCTGCGAGCGGCAGGTGGCGTCAGCGTCTTATGCCTCGAGGTTTTCCTCGATCCAGGCGACGGCACCCTTGGGATCCTTAGTGAGGTCGATGTACTGTTTGCCCTTGGGCGACAGCAGCGTGATGCCCAGGCGGTCGGTGTCGGCCTTCATCTCGTTGTAATAGGTGCGAACCTGCGGAGCCAGGACGATGACGTTGTACTGGTCCATGATGGCGTAGTGGTTGCCGTAGGCACCGGCGTTGGCGGTAATGTCGATGCCCAGCTCGTCGGCGCCTTCCTTAAGCGCGTTGGCGAGCAGTGCAGAGGTGCCGGCGCCAGCGCACAGAACCAGAACCCTCAGATCCTTGCCCTTAAGGGCGGACGGAGCTGCGGAGGCCTCAGTGGCAGAAGCGGTCTCGACAACAGGAGCCTCAACGGCGGGGGCGGCAGCGGTCTTGACGGCCTTGGTCTCCTCGGCCTCTTCTTCGGCCAGGGTCTCGGCCTCCTGCTTGCACAGGACGTTGTCGTAGGCCTTGCAGAACGGGTAGTAGATTAAGAAGTCAACGACCAGCAGGACGACAACCAGGACCAGAGAGATCGGCTGGAAGTTGGTGTCGATGAAGGTGCCGATCGGTCCGGGGAGTGCCCACGGCATGGCATAGATAAAGCCGTTCATGCCCAAAAAGTCGATGAAGAACTTACCAATGAGGACGTTGGCCACGGGGGCAAACAGGAACGGGATCAGGAAGTACGGGTTGAGGATGATGGGCGCGGCGAACAGCAGCGGTTCGTTGACGGCGAACATCACGGGTACGACAGAGGCTTTGCCGACGGCCTTGAGCTGCTTGGAGCGCATAAAGAGCAGGAAGATGATCGGGACAATGAACGTGGCGCCGGTGCCGCCGAGTTCGCCGATGTAGTTACCGAAGTTCTCGGTCAGGGCGAGGGCGGGGTGACCGCCGGCCTGCAGCGTGGCGAGGTTGGTGGTGATGTTGCCAAACAGCGCGGCGTTGAGGGCAGGCTTAACGACCGAGGGGCCGTGGATGCCCATGAACCAGAACAGCGGGATCATGAACCAGATGAGGGCGAGGCCGGCGTAGGAATCGGCAGCGGCGAACAGCGGGCTCACCAGCGTGGAGATGACGTTGGCAAACGGGACGGCCAAGCAGGTGCGGCAGATAACGTCGATGACGGCGACAAACAGGATGGAGAAGCTGAAGGCGAAGATGTCGCGGAAGTTCTGGGCGATGGCGCCGGGGACTTCTTTGGGCAGCTTGATGGTGATGTCTCGCTTAATGCAGAAGGCATAGATGTTGACCGTGGCAAATGCGGCGACAAAGGAGCTCAGTAGGCCCTTGGTGCCCATGTTGTCGGTAAAGAACACCGAGACATCGGCGCCGTCGATCTTGGCACTCGTCTGGGTAACGGCCAAGATGAGCATAGCGCACATGGCGGCGACCATGGTGCTCGTGGCGTTGATGGCCTTGCCGGCAGGCATGCGGCGGTTCTTGGAGCCGGTCAGCGCGCTTGCGGTGGTGCCGGCGACCATGATGCCCACGACGCCCATCGTGAAGTTGTAAACCTTGTTGCAGAAGTTCACGACGTCGACGTTCCACCAGTCGGGCAGCGTAAAGCCGCCGACCGTGGCGACAACGCCCGGCAGGGTCGAAATAAGCAGGAAGACAGAAGAAGACAGGATGATGGGCATTGCTGCCAAAAAGCCGTCTTTAATGGCCTGAAGGTAGATGTTCTTAGAGACCTTGTCGAAGTACGGCTGACCTTTCTCCAAGAACTTAACGATCGATTCCATAGTTCACGCTCCTCTTTGCATGAAATCTTAATGGCATGGACGTTGAAAACCTATATGGTCTCCCGCTTGCTAAAAGCCCGGGTGCAGGCGGGGTCGGTCCCAGGGGGAGAGAGGGGAGCGGCTGGGTTTGTATCGCATAGGGCCGCTCCCCTCTCGGGGGAAAGCGAGGCGATGCGCTACTGCGCGTCCGCCATAGTGTCGGCGAGCTCCTTGTACCAGAGTGCCGACTGCTTGATGTAGCGTTTTTGCGTGTCGAAGTCGATGTAGAACAGGCCGTAGCGCTTGTTATAGCCGTTGGCCCACGAGAACTGGTCCTGCAGGCTCCAGATAAAGTAGCCCTGGACGTCGACGCCCTCGGCGCGCGCCCGGAGCACCTTCTCCATGTGCTGGTCGACAAAGTCGATGCGCTCGGGATCGGCGACGATGCCGTTTGCGTCGGGCTCGGGGTCCTTGTGGCCCAGGCCGTTTTCGGTGATATAGATGACGGGGAGGTTGGGATAGGTGGCGCTGATGTGCTTGAGCGTGTCGTAGAGGCCTTGCGGGTAGATGAGCCAATCCCAGTCGGTGGTGGGGATACCCGGCATATCGACCTGCTGCCCGACGCCCTTAAACTTAAAGCACGAGGTGCCCTTGTCTCCGGTGCCGTTAAAGCTGTTGGTGGACTCGCCATCGTAGGCGGCGATAAACGCCGACTGATAGTAGTTGAGGCCGAACATATCGTTGCGGGGCGCCGCCTTGGCGAGCTCCTCCATGTCGCTGTCCTCAACCGTAAGCGTGGCGTTGTTGGCACGCAGAATCTCGTTGATGAGTGAGAGGGTGCGCGCGGAGTAGTGACCCAGGAAGGCGCCGTCCATGATGAAGTCGGTGTAGAAGACGTTGTACAGGTCGGCGGCGTGCTGGTCGGCGGGCGAGTCTGTGGCAGGATATGCCGGCGTCAGGACGTTGACCATGCCAATGCGTCCGCCCAGGTGCTCGGTCTCGTCAAGATCCTTATACAGGTTGACGGCGCGGGCGTGGGCAACGAGCTCGTTGTGCTGGCTCTGGATGCCGCTCGTCACATCAAAGTGATGGTTGGGCGGGAAGTTGCCTTGGATGTATTGGGAGTGCGAGAGGCTGATGAGCTCGTTGATGGTGAACCAATTCTTGACCTCGCGGAACTCACGGAAGCAGAACTCGGCATAGCGCACATAGGCGTCGACGGTCTTGCGGTTGAGCCAGTCGCCCTGGTTGAACAGGGCGGCGGGGGAGTCAAAGTGATGCAGGGACACATAGGGCTCGACGCCATACTTTTTGCAGCAGGCGAACAGCTCGTGGTAGTGCTTAACGCCCTCGGCGAGGGGCTCGGCATCGTCGCCGTTGGGGAAGATGCGGGTCCAGGCGATGGACACACGGATGGCGTTGAGTCCATGCTCGGCAGAAAGGCGGATATCCTCCTCGTAGCGGTTGTAGAAATCACTGGCCGGGTCGGGCAAAAAGCGACCCTGGGCGACAAGGTAATCGTCCCACATGGTCTTACCCTTGCCTGCCACCTTCGTGGAACCTTCCGTTTGGTACGCGGCGGTTGCGGCGCCCCAAACAAAGCCCTTCGGCAGCTGCTGTACGCGGTTTAGCAAAGACATATGCATACACCCTCTCGTCTCGCTGTTCGATATTGTGCGTTTGCGCTCAGGAGGCTCCCTGGTTAGCGTTCAGCGGTGAAAAAGCCCGATAAACACTATCTTAAAATGATTAGAACCAAAATGAGCACGTGAACATTTGACAATGAGCACGTTAACATCCGGCTGGGATGTATAGAAACAAAACAACTTCAAACAGCCGCGAACGGTTGTATTTGTTCGGTAAGCGGTTTTGATTGACAGAAGTTTTCATGTTGTGGTATATGGCTCGGGTATCATGAGCACGTTATCGATGTATGTACGATGCGCCATGGGCGCGGGGAATAGTTGGGAAGCAGGTTAGCGTGGAAGGCATGGCTCAGCAGACAAGGAATGGTCATTCGGCGAGCGCGGCAGAGGTTGCGGCGCTCGCTGGCGTGAGCCGCCAGACTGTGTCTCGCGTGGTCAACGGTATGCCCAACGTGACGGAAAAGACGCGCAAGCGTGTGCTGGCCGCCATGGAAGAGCTGGGCTTTCGTCCCAATTTTGCTGGAGCGGCGTTGCGCGGCGGGTCGTATCGTTCTATTGGCCTGTGCATGTACAACATCACACGTGTCGGTAACCTGGCGACGCTCGAGGGTATCATGCAAGCGGCGCGCGAGCACGATTTTGCCGTCACTATGATCGAGATGGGCGGCGACAAGCCCTATACACTTGCCGATGCCTCGCGCCGCATGGTCGAGCGACCCGTCGACGGCATGATTCTCAACATGAACCGCATGGCTCCCGATTTTGAGGAGTTTGTTCCCCAGCCGGGAGTGCGAACGGTCATCCTGTCCATGTATGCGCATCCGCGCTGCACGACGATCGACTCCGACCAGTATGGTTCGTGCGAGCTGTTGACCAATTATCTGCTGGAACATGGTCACTCGAATATGCGGTTTGTGGCGGGTCCGGAAAACTCGATTTCCTCGCGTTTTCGTGAGGCCGGTTGGCGCGATACGCTGGGTCGTGCTCATGTCGATGCCGCTCCGATGCTGCGTGGCGATTGGAGTGCGGACAGTGGGTACGCCATGGGCGAGCGGATTGCGGCCGAGGTGCTTGCCGGCGGGTCGCAGGCGCCGACTGCCGTGCTTGCGGCAAATGACCAGATGGCGCTGGGCGTTATCGCCGCGCTCGAGAACGCGGGCCTGTCCGTGCCCGACGACGTGAGCGTGGTTGGTATCGACGACGCACTCGAGGGACTTGTTCCTCACAATCGACTGACGACGCTGCGATTTGATTTGCGCGGTGTCGGTAAGCTTGCGTTTGAGGCGGCGATTGGAGAGAGCTCGTCTATCGAGGCGATTCATGTGCCGAGTACGCTGGTCGAACGCTCGACTGTTAGGGACATACGGGGTTAGGTCCTACTCCGTTTGTCTCGATTTGTAACAGGTAGACGGTCAAAAGCGGGCTACGTGTTACAGATTTAGATTCTTCGGAAAGAGCAATCCTGTTCGTCTCAATCTGTAACAGCTAGGACCAAAAAACTCGGCTAGATGTTACAGATCGAGACAAACGGCTCCCGACCAGCCCAAAAACAAAAAGACCGGGGGCGGCGCGCCGTGTGACGTGCCGCCCCCGGCTGAGAAATGGGGACAGGTTGTGTGAGCGGGCAACCCCGCCAGCCACTAGTCCAGACGACGGGTCTGCGCCACGTGCTTGTACCAGTAGGCGCTTGCCTTGGGCGTGCGCTTCTGGGTTTCAAAGTCAACGTAAAAGAAGCCGTAACGCTTGTTGTAGCCATTGGTCCAGGAGAACTGATCCTGCAGGCTCCACAGGAAGTAGCCGCCCACGTTGACGCCCACCTCCATGGCCTTGAGCAGCCAACGCAGGTGCTGCTCGATGTAGTCGATGCGCGGCTGGTCGTCCACAAAACCGTCCTTGTAGGGGTCCTTGTAGCCCATGCCGTTCTCGGTGATGAAAATCTGCTTGTAGTTGGGGTAGCGCTGCTTAATGTAGACGAGCAGATCGAACAGGCCCTCGGGATAGATGATCCAGTCCCAGTCGGTGGTGGGGATGCCAGGCTTGTTCACATGCTCGCCAATACCCTTAACGCGCCAGCGGCCAGTGCCCTTCTCGCCCGTACCGTTGTGGTGCAGGTCGTTCTCGCCGTCGTAAGCCTTCAAGAAGCGGCACTGGTAGTTGTTAACGCCCAGGTAGTCGTTGTAGAGCGCGGCCTCGCGCATGATTTCCAGATCCTCGTCTAGGATCTCGATGGTGCCGCCCGAGACGGCAGCCAAGCGGTTGGCGCACTCGAGGGTGTCGGGCGCGTAGTCGCCGCGGAAGGTGGCGTCGAGCAAGAACTGGTTCTGCAGCACGTGCTCGTTGTTGGCGGCTTTGATGTCGGCGGGGTCGTTCTCGTTGAGCGGATACTTAAACTCCAGCGACTGGATGACGCCGATCTTGCCCTTAAAACCGCCGTTGTGGAAGGCCAGTACTGCCTTGGCGTGGGCGAGCATCATGTTGTGCTCGCACTGGAAGGCCTCGGCCAGATGCGCCTTAACACCACCGGGGAAGGTGCCCTCGATGTAGGTGTTGGAGGCGTCGGCCCAGATCTCGTTAAAGGTGAACCAATAGGTCACCTGGTCGGCGTACTCCTTAAAGCAGAAGGTGGCAAAGTCCACAAAGGCATCGATGGTCTCGCGGTTGAGGAAGTCGCCCTTCTCAAAGAGGGCAAGCGGCGTGTCAAAGTGATGTAGCGTGACGAACGGCTCAACGTGGTGCTTGTGGCACTCGGCGAAGAGATCGTGGTAGAACTGGACGCCCTCGGGGTTGATCTCGCCGGTGCCGTTGGGGAAGATGCGGCTCCAGGCAATGGAGAGGCGAATGCCGTTGATGCCGAACTCCTCGCACAGCTCCAGATCGACGGGGTACTGGTTGTAGAAGTCCGAAGCGGGATCGGGGGAAAAGCGCCCCTGGGCCTCCAAGAAGTCGTCCCAGGCGACTTTGCCCTTACCGTGGGTGCGGGTCTCGCCCTCTACCTGGTAAGCAGCAGTGGCGCCGCCAAAGACAAAGCCCTCGGGAAACTGCGCAGGCGGGTTGGTGACGCTAGCGGGGTTAACGGACATGATGATCCAATCGTCTAAATCGAAGGGCCAGCCGGTCTTGGATGGTCGGCTGGCCCTAAGCGTTACTTACTTCGAAAGCTGTTCACTCACGAAGGCGAGAGACTTGTCGCCGTTCTGGGAGAGCTCGATGTACTGCTTGCCACGGCAGGCGACGCACTTGTTGCCCACGCGCTCGCAGTCCTTCTGCAGGTCGGCCAAGTAGCTGGCAGCCTGCGGGGCCAGGACGACCAGATCAAAGTCGGGGAGCATGTCCACGTGGTTGCCATATGCCTCGGCAGCGGTCTCAAGATTGATGCCGCGCTCCTTGGCGGCCTTGGCCAGCGCGTTGGCGAGCAGGCCCGAGGTTCCGCCACCCTGGCAGAGCACGAGTACGCGCTTGCCGTTGAGGTCGCTGGCGGTCGTTGCCTCAGTGGCGACAGCGGCGGGGGAGTCGGCCTTCACGGCCTCGGCGGCAGCGCCGGCGGCAACGCTCTTGGCGTCAGCCTTGCCCTGGAAGGCATCGTTGAGCTTGGCGGCCTTCTCGGCGTTCTTGGCGGCGAGCTCCTCCTGGGAGATCTCGGCCTCCTCGGCGCACTTCTGGGCGTCATAGGCACGGAAGAACGGGTAGTACAGAACGAAGTCGACGACCAGGATAAGGGCGAGCATCACAAAGGCGAGCGGCTGGAAGCCCAGGCCCATGATGGTACCGATGGGGCCGGGGACGGTCCAAGGCAGGGTGTACATAAAGCCGTTCATGCCCAAGAAGTCGATAAAGATCTTGAGGATCCAGATGTTGGCGATCGGGGCAAAGACAAACGGGACAAAGAAGACGGGGTTGAGCACGATAGGCGCGGCGAACAGCAGCGGCTCGTTGACGGCAAAGCAGACCGGGACGATGGCGGCCTTACCGACGGCGCGCATCTCCTGAGACTTGGCCAGGAAGCAGAACATAAAGACCAGAACGAGCGTGGCGCCGGTGCCGCCCATGCAGACGACGAAGTACTGGGCACCCTGGGTCAGGACAGCGGAAGCGTGCTGGCCAGCCTGGAACGCAGCCAGGTTGTCGGTCATGTTGGCAACGAGGGCGGCGGCGATGGCGGGCTCGACGATCGAGGGGCCGTGGACGCCGACGAACCAGAACAGGCTCATGGCGCCGTAGATCACAGCGAGGCCGATGTAGCCGTCGGCAGCGGTGAACAGGGGCTGGAACACCTGGATGACGCCCTGGGCAAAGCAGAAGCCAAAAGCAGCGCGGAAGGCGATGTCAAAGACCCAAAAGACGGTGATGCAGACGGAGAAGGGGATGATGTCCTTAAAGGTCTGCGAGATGTTGGGCGGAACCTGCTCGGGCATCTTGACGGTGATGTTGCGCTTAATGAAGAACTTGTAGATGATGCCGGTCACAAACGCAGCGATAAAGGCGGTCAGCAGGCCTTTGGAACCAAGGTAGGTGGTGTTGAAGCCGCTGGCAGCGTCCGTGGCGATCGTGTCGCTCGAAAGGAGCAAGAAGCCGATGATGGCCGCGCACATGCACGAGATGAAGTTGATCTGGTTGTTCTTGGGCAGATCGCGGTTCTGAGCGTCGGCGAAGTGCTTGGCCGTGGTGGCAGCGCAGACGATGGCCAGGATACCCATGGAGTAGTTGTAGCATTTCCACAGGGCGTTGTTGATGTCATCGGGCCAGTAGAAACCCCAGATGTTGGGGACCGAGGCTACCAGGCAGAAGATGGACGAGAAGATGATGATGGGGATGACGGAGATAAAGCCGTCGCGGATCGCCTTGAGGTACTTGTTGCGGGCGATCGCGTTGAAAAAGGGCTGGCCCTTTTCGATGATGGCGATGAGTTGCTCCATGCAATGCTCCTAAGAGTCGGTGGGTTAGCAACGATGGTAGCTTTTGGCGTTCAGTTGCCAAAATGTTGACGTTGCCATTTTGCGACACAAAAAAAGACGCGAACCGGTGGTTCCTGTGCCTGCGAACCGTCGATTCCTTATGCGTAAACGTTTGAGCCGCCCGGTGGCTCTGTGTTTGCGCAATGGCAACGTTAACATTTGGGCGCCAAAAGCCGTTTGGGGAAGCAAAAATGTCGGTGAACGGTAGGTTTTGGGTGGTGAGCGTATGGTGGGGGAGGCGTTGGATATACTTGAAGACGTTAAAAATGACTGCGTAGGATGCCACCAATGGCATCGTCGACATAGAAAGATCGACCTATGGCCGCTGTTAAAAAATCGGTTTCCGTTAAGGACGTGGCGCGTCTCGCGGGCGTCTCGGAGCAGACAGTCTCGCGTACGGTGCACGATTCGCCCAGCGTGCGCCCCGAGACCAAGGAGCGCGTGCGCGCCGCCATGCGCGAGCTGGGGTATCGCCCCAATTTTGCCGGTCGATCGCTGCGCCGCGGCAAGTTTAAGACCGTCGGCGTCGCCATGTTCAACATTACCGGCACCGGCAATCTCGACCGTATGGAGGGCTTTGCCGCCGCCGCCGACAAACACGGCTATGCCATCACCCTCACTAAAGTAGATGGGCATCCGTATACCCTCGAGAGCGCATCGTCGCGCATGAGCGCGCTGCCGGTAGACGGCATGGTCGTGATCATGAATCGCATGCCGGCGGACTTTGGCACCTTCGAGCCGCTGCCCGGCATGCAGACGGTGCTCGTTACGATGCTGGAGCATCCGCTCTGTTCAACGGTCGATAACGACCAGTTCGATTGCTCGCGCCAGGTGGTCGAGTACTTGCTGGGGCGGGGGCACAAAACCGTGCACTTTATCTCGTGTCCCGAGCGCTCGCTTTCGGGCATGCGGCGCGAGGAAGGCTGGCGCGAGACATTGCGCGCGCATGGAATTGAGCCGCCGCGACTCGTCCGTGGGGATTGGACGGCACAGAGCGGATATGCTGCCGGTCAGGCTCTGGCGGAAGATCCGACCTGTACGGCCATTTATGCTTCCAACGATGCCATGGCATACGGCTGCATTCGCGGGCTCGAGTCGTGCGGAAGGCGTGTGCCCGAGGACGTGAGCGTGGTGGGTGTTGATGACAGCCTGGGCGATATCGTGCCCGACCGTCGCCTGACCACGGTGCGCTTTGACAACAAGCGCGTCGGCATGTGGGCGGTCGACAAGATTGCCGGCGCCGATGGGGGTGCGTCTGGCGTGGAGCACATGCTGATCCCCGGTGTGCTTGTAGAGGGCGATACGGTGCGCGATTTGCGTTAGGGTGCGGCCCTGTTTGGGTTGCCGCTAATTGTGTTCGATATTGTTCAGATTGGTTTAAAAACCGTTCACGGGCGAAAAGTGACCGTTCATAGTTCGAAATTACGTTTTGAGCTGTTCTTTTTTGTTTGAATGTTATTGTTTCTGTCATACACAACGCAGCGCGTATGCCCGGACGCGATGCTCTCCATTGGTTCATATGTGAAAGGAACGCAATATGGCAACCAAAGAAGAAATCTCGATGGTTGGATTCGAGATCGTCGCATACGCAGGTGACGCCCAGACCGATCTGCTTGCAGCGCTCGATGCTGCTCGCGAGGGTGACTTTGAGAAGGCCGAACAGCTGCACAAGGATGCCAGCGATGCGCTCATCGGTGCCCACGACACGCAGACCAAACTGCTTTCGCAGGAGGCCGGCGGTGGCGAGATGGAAATGACCTTCATCATGGCTCACGCTCAGGACACCCTCATGACCACTATGATCCTGGAGAAGCAGACCCGCTTTACCATCGATGCCTACAAGCGCATCGCCGAGCTCGAGGCCAAGCTCGCCTAACGAGCCCTCACAACCAAGTCCCCTTCCAAAAGCTCTGCCGCTACCCGCGGCAGGGCTTTTTCTGTCCTCCTCCAAGTTGCGGTGAAATGGGGACTGAATAGGGGCCGGCGGGCGCAAAACAACCCCTATTCCACCGCAACTCATCCCGAGACAGTCATTGGGGACGTTCTTAAACGACTAGTCGTTGGGGGCAGTCTTGGAGCTTCTGCACGCCCTCCCGTTCGGTTTTTCGATGGGTGGGTATACTTCCATCCGCAATGCAGGCCGGAATGAGGAGGTGTCCAAATGCCGGACAACGGATTGATTCAAAAGACAGATGCGCACGAGATGGCTCATGGGCGTCCTGTCCAGATAACCGAGCATACGACGGTAACCGAGCTGCAGCCCAGCCTGTCCGATGTCGTGTGCGCAAACAAAAAGCTGCAGATTGGCTTTATCGTTGCGCTCGTGGTACTGGCGCTGCTGTCGGGCTTTGTAGCTCGTCCGCATTTCGCCGATACCAAGACTTGGGACTCCACCATCGAGGTCATCGATCAAAAGAAGGGCAACGTTTTGGCGCTCACGACCTCGTGCGTCGCCCTATCTGCGGGTATAACTGCGCTGCCGGGCGATACGGGAACGCCAGTTGCCGAGCAGCTCGCGCAGCTTTCGGGAAACTTGGGTATCGTGCTTGCCGTGCTCTACCTCGAAAAATATCTGCTGACCATTTTATGGTCGGTCGGGCTGGGCATCCTGATTCCGTTCTCGCTCGTACTCTTCGCGGTGTCGCTTGGCATTCACGGACGCTGGAGCACGAGCGCGGTCATTCGCCGCGTGGCAACGCGTGTGCTGGTGGTCGCCATAATTGGCATGGCGTTGGTGCCTGCAAGCGTTTGGGTGTCGCAGAAGGTCGACGAAACGTATCGCGTTAGCATCGAGGCGGCCGAGCAAAAGGCGGCCGACGCTGCGAGTGCGGCAGATAGCGATAGCTCCAAAACAAGCAAGAAAAAGACCGAGTCCGCAGAGTCCAAGAGCGTGCTCGAGCAGCTTGCCGACGGTGCCTCGGGCCTCGTCACGTCGGTGACCAGCGGCGCCAAGCAGATGACCGATGAAATTGTGCAGCAAGTGACCGATCTCATCGAAGGCGTCATTGTGATGATCGTGACCTCGTGCGTTATCCCGCTGCTGGTGCTCGCGGCGTTTCTATGGCTGGGACACACGCTACTGGGGATTGATATTTCCGGCCCGGCGAACTATTTGACGGGCCGCTTTCTGAGTGCTCCGTCCAAGCACGCCAAGAAGGGCAGGCAGTCTGAGTAGGCGGCAAAGCGTTCTTTGGAAGATCAACTGTAAGAAGGGCGGCCGAGACACGTTCTCGGCCGCCCTTTTGTTTGTTGAATACGCGGTCGCTACGTCCGCGCCGGGTCCAGACGGTCGGCAATCATCCGTAAACGGTATTTGTTCAAAAAAGAACAAAGATAAACAAATAATTCTTGCAGTTGATGTTCGAATGTGTTCAAATAAACATGAACAGTGAAGAACCGCACATTCAGATGCCCGGACCTGAACGCGATTCAACACTTCCAAACAGAAACTACGCACCTGCGTATCTCTCAAGGAGGATGTCATGAGGGTTGTAATCGCTTCCGATGCCGACGGTATGTCGATGAAGGAGTCCATCAAGGAGATGCTCATCGCCGACGGTCACGAGGTCGTCGACTATTCCGAGACCCCTGCCGCGGACTTTGTCGATTCCGCGACCGCCGTTGCCAAGGACCTGCTGGAGCACAAGGATTCCCAGGGCTTCGCATTCGATAAGTACGGCGTCGGCTCCTATATGGCCGCCGTCAAGATCAAGGGCATGGTCGTCGCCAACATTTCCGACGAGCGTTCCGCCTACATGACCCGCGAGCACAACGGCTCGCGCATGGTCACCATGGGCCCGGGCGTTGTGGGCACCGAGGTCGCCAAGAAGATCGCCCGCGAGTTCCTGCGCGCCCAGTACGCCGGCGGCCGTCACCAGATCCGTGTCGACATGCTCAACAAGATGGCCTAACGAGAGCCACCGAGAACTCGAACTTCTACCTCAACTTGTGAATTCAGACGAAAGGACGTTCTGATGAAGAAGACCATCGCAATCGGTTGCGACCATATCGTTACGGACGAGAAGATCTATCTGGCCGACCGCCTGGAGCAGGCTGGCTACAAGGTGCTCGACTGCGGCACCTACAGCCACACCCGTACGCACTACCCCATCTACGGTAAGGCCGTGGGCGAGGCTGTTGCCAGCGGCAAGGCCGACTTTGGCGTGGCCCTTTGCGGCACCGGCATCGGCATCACCAACGCCGTCAACAAGGTTCCCGGCGCCCGCTGCGCCCTGGTTCGCGACATGACCTCTGCCCTGTATGCCCGTCGCGAGCTCAACGCCAACATTGTGGGCTTTGGCGGCAAGATCACCGGCGAGTTCCTGATGGCCGACATCATGCTTGCCTTCCTGGAGGAGCCCTACGAGAAGACTCCCGAGCACGATGCTCTGATCGCCAAGATCGATGCCTGCAACAAGGCCGACGCCGAGGCTCAGGCCGACCCGCACTTCTTTGACGAGTTCCTCGAGAAGTGGGACCGCGGCGAATACCATGATTAGCGGGTATCCGGCGTAATTAACTAGTCCGTTGACGGCTCGCGTTTCTGGGAGGGGGCGCGGGCCGGTTTTCTATCAGCCCTATTGACTTGGTGGGCTGTCGTAAGAAAGGGAAGGCTCCTATGGAGTTTGTTCTTGATAACGGTTCTATCCGCGTGGCACTGAGCACGGCGGGCGGGTCGTTCACTTCTATTACGGCCAACGGCCGTGAGTACCTGTGGCAGGGCGACCCGGCGGTGTGGTCGGGCCAGGCACCCATTTGTTTCCCGATCTGCGGCGGCCTTCGAGATGGTCACGCAATGACCATGGGCGGCCGCGAGGTAAAGCTCGCCCGCCACGGCTTTGCGCGCAAACAGGAGTGGAAGCTCGAGGAACAGAGCGACAACATGGTTGCGCTGAGCCTAAGCTCTACCGACCATGCCGAGTTGCTCGAGCAGTACCCGTATCCGTTTAAGATCGTTGCTCGTTACACGATTGATTCGGAAAAGGTGGCCGTGTCGTACGAGGTGACCAATGAGGGCACCGAGGACATGCCGTTCTTTGTGGGCGGTCACCCCGGCTTTAAGTGTCCGCTCGACGAGGGCGAGTCCTATGACGACTACGAGCTCCGTTTTGAACAGCGTGAGGCCACCGAGCTCTGTACTGCCGTTCCCTCGACGGGCCTGATTGATGTTGAGCATCGCAGCAAGAACCCCATGATCGGCCAGAACCTGCCGCTTACCCATGAACTCTTTGACTTCGCGGAGACCATCTTCGACGTGCTCGAGAGCCGCGTGGTTACGCTGACCAAGAAGACCGAGGACAAGGGCGTGCGCCTGACGTTCCCCGATATGCCGTACCTGATTGTGTGGAGCAAGCCCGAGGGCGACTTTGTGGCCGTGGAACCGTGGGGCGGCCTGTCCACCTGCTCCGACGAGGACGATATTCTGGAGCACAAGCGCGGCTGCCTGGTGGCCAAGCCGGGGGAGACCGTCACCCGCGGCTTTGAGATCGAGATCCTTTAACGAGCTATCGTATGTTTGGGGCTGCGCGTGTCGTGCCCCGGAAACAGGAGTTCAATATGATTCTGACCGTTACCATGAACCCGTCGATTGATACGCGCTATCAGCTCGATAAGCTGATCATCGACGATGTTAACCGTGTGACGCCCGAAAAGACCGCTGGCGGCAAGGGCCTCAACGTGAGCCGTGTGCTGCTGCAGTTGGGCGACGATGTGCTCGCGACCGGTCTGCTCGGCGGTCACATGGGTGCCTATATGGCCGAGCTCATGGATGCCGATGGCGTCAAGAACGACTTTGTGCCCATCGCCGGTGAGACGCGCATCTGCCTGAATATCCTGCACGAGGGCAACCAGACCGAGCTGCTGGAGAGCGGCCCGCAGATCGCCCCGGCCGAGCTCGAGGCCTTTACGGCCAAGTTCGCCGAGCTTGCAGCGAAGGCGGACGTTGTGACGCTTTCGGGCTCGCTGCCGCGCGGCGTCGATGCCGGCTACTATGCCGAGCTCGTCAAGATCGCTGAGGAGGCGGGCGCCAAGGTGCTGCTCGATACCTCGGGTGCATCGCTGGAGGCCGCGCTTGAGTCCGACGCTAAGCCTGAGCTCGTAAAGCCCAACCTGACCGAGATTAACGGCCTGCTGGGTACGTCCTTTACGACTGATGATGTCGATGCCCTGCGCGAGGCGCTCGCCGCCGATGGCCGCTTTGCCGGTATTCCCTGGGTTGTCGTCTCGATGGGCGCTGCCGGTTCGGTGGGCTTCCATGAGGGTCGCGCGTTCCGCGCCAAGACGCCCGCGATTGCGGCTGTGAACGCGACGGGTTCCGGCGACTCGACCATCGCCGGCTTTGCGCATGCCATTGCTGCCGGCGCCGACGACGTCACGGTGCTCAAGACCGCCAATACCTGCGGCAAGCTCAACGCCATGGATCCCAAGACCGGCCACCTGGTCATGGACCGCTGGGATGAAATCTTCAACAACGTTGTCGTGACTGAACTCTAGGAGTCGCGGCACCGAACACTCGAAAACGGCGCCCGTCGGCGATGTTGCCGGCGGGCGCCGTTGTCGTGTGGGCGGTTATGTCGTGGCCGCTGATGAGGCTCGAACTCGTATGCTACAGCGAGTCGATGAAGCGCTGTTGGGCGGCGCGTCCCGCCTCGTCCCACTTAAAGACGCCGGCGTTGTCGAGCACGTGGCCAAACACCACGCCGACCTCCTCGTGCAGGATGTCGATGGCGTTGTCGGCTGTAAGCTCGTCGGCGCGGCGGGCAAAGACGTCCTTGGCCCATGCGGCGTGGCTGCGGCAAAGGTCGTCGCCCTCGAGCGCGCCAGCAAGGTCGTAGCTGGCATCGGCCTTGGCCGCCAGCAAGTGCTCGCGGACAGCGCCGAGCTCGGGAACCAAGCGCGGCGGCAAAATGGCCAGGCCCATGACCTCGATCAGGCCGATGTTCTCCTTCTTGATGTGGTGGTACTCAGCATGCGGGTGGAATACGCCCAGCGGATGCTCGTCAGTCGTGATGTTGCAGCGAAGCGCCAGGTAGGCCTCGTAGACTTCGCCGCCGGCATTGCCGCGCGAGTCGACGCGGCGGATGACGGGCGTCACGGTGTTGTGCGCTACGCCGTCGGCTGTGCGCGCGATGACGCCCACCGACACATCGGTCCACTCGCGCCAAGCGAGGATGATCTTCTCGGCGGCGTCGAGCAGCTGGGCGCGGTCGTGCGAGCGCAGTCGCAGCACCGAAAGCGGCCACTGCAACACGGTACCGCTGACTTGGTCAAAGCCGGGCACGCTAAACTGCGAGACCTCGGTGGCATGCATCATGGGGAACTCGTGCGCGCCGCCCTGGAAGTGGTCGTGCGACAGAATCGAGCCGCCCACGATGGGCAGGTCGGCGTTGGAGCCAATAAAGTAGTGCGGGAACAGGTCGACAAAGTCGAGCAGGCAGGTCAGCCCCTTGCGGTCGACGTGCATCGGACGATGCTCGGAGCTCATGGCAATGCAGTGCTCGTTAAAGTACGCGTACGGGCTGTACTGGAAGCCCCAGCGCTCGCCGTCGAGCTCAATGGGGATAACGCGCAGGTTCTGGCGGGCGGGGTGAGCGCCGCCGTCGGCTGCGGCGGAGCGTCCGGGGTAGCCCTCGTTCTCGATGCAGAGCTGGCAGGCGGGATACTTCTCGCCCAAGTTCTTGGCTGCACCTGCCGCGGCGATATCGCGCGGGTCCTTCTCGGGTTTGGACAGGTTGATAGTGATTTCAAGATCGCCCCAGTTGGTGGGGGTGCTCCATTTGATGTTGCGCGCGATGGCGGCACGGCGCACGTAGCCAGCGTCGCAGCACAGGCCGTAGAACCAGTCGGTCGCGGCGCGGGGTTCGTTGACGCCCATACGGCCGGTAAACTCGTCAATCACGGCAGACGGACGCGGCATGAGCGCACCCATGATGCGCATGGCGATACGGTCGCGGCCCGACGCCGTGTCCTCGGCGGCGCCGTTGGCAACGGCGGCCTCGGCAAGCGCGGCGAGCGTGCCTTCAAGGTCAAAGTCGGGCAGGGTATCGGGGTGCAAGAGCGAGAGTTTCTCAACCTGGAGCGCCCAGGCCATGTCGAGCGCGGGGCCCGTGGCGCCGATGCACTCCAGAATGGTGTTGTAGGCCCAGATGCGGTCGTCCTGTCCGATCATCGATCGGTGGATAGCGTACTCGATCAGGTTCTGGCCTCAGGGGAAAAGAAGATTGAAAGAGACGACGTGCTGGAGTACATTGGCACGGCAGGCGAGGACTTCTTCATAGAGATGACCGAGAAAGTTTCCCTGCAAAACGTTGCGGACGCGTTGGTTTTGCTCGATG
>CAJMRD010000036.1 GCA_905215725.1 uncultured bacterium
ACACAGCGAATCCCAAGAATCGCTCACCGAGCTTTTTGCTCAGGCCGAACCTTCTGACCTCGTGAAGTACGGCCTGATCCCTGAACTCGTCGGCCGTCTCCCGGTGATTACGGTGCTCGACGAACTCGACGAAAAAGCGCTCATTGAAATCCTTACGAAGCCGAAAAACGCCATCGTGCGTCAGTACAAGGTGCTGTTCAAAATGGAGGACGTGGAGATCGAATTCACGCCCGAAGCGCTTAAGGCAATCGCGCACCAGGCGATCGAGCGCAAGACGGGCGCCCGCGGTCTGCGCTCCATCATCGACAAGATGGGCAGCCGCGACTTTAGCCGTATCCGCACCGGTATCGGCAACCCTCCCGGCAAGATGGCCGTCGCCGACTACGTTCTTAAGCAGCTGCGCGCCCGCGAGGCCGAGGATTTCCAGGACACCTGCGCCCGCGCGGCCGACGCCGCCGGCCTGGCGATCGTGCACGGCGTGGTCTATGCCCGCGACCATGTCAACGGCGCCGCCTCCGCCAACGGCAAGCACTAAAACCTATCATTTAGGAACAGGTTTATTTTGGCAGGTTTTACCTGCGGAAACGCCCCAGTTGCGGCATCGCAATCAACCGCGCGCCGACATACATGCATAGCACCCCAAAGGGGGCCGGCCTCACCGAAGCGCGAGGCCGGCCCCCTTTGCCGTTTTACCTGATAAAACCGACCAAAATAAACCTCTCCCCCTTTGGTAGGCCAAAGTGGATAAACCCTGCTCCCAACAGCCGAAGACACACGTAAGTGACATGTCCATGAGGGTATAATTTGCACCGTATGTCTGCACAACGCCTGTGCGCGTACGGTTTTATTCGGGCTACCGTCCATTTCCGTGGAGGCACGGTTCGGCGGCCCTAACAAGAGAGGGGTTCTATGTATAAGATCCTGGAGAAGACGCAGTTCTCGGAGAAGGTGTTCAAGTTCCGCATCGAGGCGCCCGCAATCGCCAAGCATGCGCACGCTGGACAGTTCCTCATGGTCCGCGCCAACGAGACGGGCGAGCGTGTCCCGTTTACCCTGGCCGGCTGGAACGGTGACGAGGGCTGGGTCGAGTTCATCTTCATGGTGATCGGCAAGACCACCGAGATGCTGTCCACATACGAGGCCGGCGAGTCGCTGCGCGACGTCGTAGGCCCGCTGGGCGTTCCCACCGAGATGGCCGAGGGCCCCTGCGCCGTCATTGGCGGCGGCGTCGGCCTGGCAATTGCCTTCCCGGTCGCCAAGCACCTGGTCGAGACCGGTCATGAGGTCCACGCCATCATGGGCGCTCGCACCAAGGACCTCCTGCTCATGGAGGACCAGTTCCGCGAGCTCCTCGACGAGGGCCACATCCACATCACCACTGACGACGGCTCCTACGGCGAGCAGGGCGTTGTCACCGCTCCGCTGGAGCGCCTGCTGCAGGACAAGGCCGTGAGCCAGGTCTTCTGCGTCGGCCCCGTTCCGATGATGAAGTTCTCGACCCTCACCGCCCAGAAGTACGACACCCCCATCACCGCGGCCCTCACCCCCGTCATGGTTGCCGGCACCGGCATGGGCGGCTGCTGCCGCGTCGAGGTGGGCGGCGTGACCAAGTTCGCTTGCGTCGACGGCCCCGACTTCGATGCCACCCTGGTCGACTGGGATGACCTTCGTGCCCGCCAGGCCGCTTACCGTTCCGAAGAGGGCGAGTCCCTCAAGGCCTATGAGGAAAAGAGCTGCGCATGCCACTAGTTAACGGTCGTTTCGTTGCCGATATGAAGTCGCCCCGCACCCCCGATAACGAGGAGCCGGCTGCCGAGCGCGCCTGCGACTTCCGCCCCGTCGACAAGGGCTTCACCGAGGAGATGGCGCTGGCCGAGGCCGAGCGCTGCCTCAACTGCAAGAAGCCGTTCTGTGTTGAGGGCTGCCCCGTCAACATCAACATCCCCCGCTTTATCGAGCAGATCCGCGCGAAGGACTTCGGCGGCGCCCTCGATACCATCCGCGAGGACTCCATGCTTCCCGCTATCTGCGGCCGCGTCTGCCCACAGGAGAACCAGTGCGAGGGCAAGTGCATCCGTGGTAAGAAGTCCGAGCCCGTGGCCATCGGCCAGCTCGAGCGCTTCCTGGGCGACCGCCCCGAGCTCGCCTCCACGCCCAAGATGGCTCCCAAGAACGGCAAGAAGGTCGCCGTCGTCGGTTCCGGCCCGTCCGGCATCACCTGCGCCGGCGAGCTCGCCCGCAACGGCTTTGACGTCACCGTCTTTGAGGCCTTCTTTACCGGCGGCGGCGTGCTGGTCTACGGCATCCCCGAGTTCCGTCTGCCCAAGGCGGTCGTCAAGCGCGAGATTGACGGCCTGGAGGACATGGGCGTCAAGTTTGAGTACAACTCCGTCGTGGGCAACATGGCCACGGCCGAGGAGCTGTTCGAGCAGGGCTTCGACGCCATCTACGTGGCGACCGGCGCTGGCCTGCCCAAGTTCCTCAACGTCCCCGGCGAGAACCTGCCCAACGTCTTCTTCGCGAACGAGTACCTCACCCGCGTGAACCTGATGAAGGCCAACAAGTTCCCCGAGTACGACACCCCCACCAAGCACGGCAAGAACGTCGTTGTCTTTGGTGGCGGCAACGTGGCTATGGACGCCGTCCGTACCGCCAAGCGCCTGGGCGCTGAGCACGCCATCATCGCCTACCGTCGTACCGAGGACGAGATGCCCTGCCGTCGTGCCGAGCTGCACCACGCCAAGGCCGAGGGCGTCGAGGTTCTGCCGCTCGTTTCCCCGCTCGAGTTTGTCGCTGGCGAGGACGGCTCCGTGTGCGCCGTCAAGGTCCAGAAGATGGAGCTCGGCGAGCCCGATGAGTCCGGCCGTCGTCGCCCGGTGCCCATCGAGGGCGCCATCGAGGAGATTCCCTGCGACGTCGCGATCTCGGCTATCGGTACCAACGCCAACCCCTTCGCAAAGAAGATCGGCGGCAAGATGGAGCTCAACAAGTGGGGCTACATCGTCGCCGACGAGGAGACCGGCCAGACCACCGATCCCCGCATCTGGGCCGGCGGCGACATCGTCACCGGTGCCGCTACGGTCATTCTGGCGATGGGCGCCGGCAAGAAGGCCGCCGCTTCCATCACCAAGAGCCTGCTGGGCGAGTAATCACCTACAGCACTAGCCGCCAAACGGCAAAGTCCCCGTCGAGCACGCGCCGGCGGGGACTTTTTCTATGCCGGCCAACCCATCACCACAAAGGGGACAGGCACCTTTGTGGTGGTTGGGGGCCTGGCCGGTCGTTTTGTCTCGATCTGTAACAGTTAGGCCCTGTTGAGTCCCGTAGTTGTTACAGATTGAGACATTGTGCGAACATCCGCCTGTTCATCTCAATCTGTAACAGTAAGAGGCAAAATTCCTTGCTACGTGTTACAGATCGAGACATTGCGCCGGCGGTCAGACGATTCATCTAAACCTGTAACATCTAGGGCCGTTTTGGCTGGCTAGGTGTTACAGATTGAGATTTTGCTGAAGCCGAGAATAGGAGCTGTCACCAAAACTTAGCGCTTGCGGCGCTTGGTCGCGGCGACACCGGCGGCGGCAACGGTTGCACCGGCGATACCCGGGGCGGCGACCGTCATCGCGGTGGCATCGCCCGTGGCAGCCAGGACGGCGTGGGGCTTCTTGGCCGGCGTGGTTTTCTCAACCGTCTTGGTCACTGTGGTGGTTGCGGCAGGCTTGGTCTCCGGCTTGATCTCCGGTTTCTGCTCGAGCTTGATATCGGGCTTCACCTCGGGCTTAACCTCGGGCTTAATCTCGGGCTTAATCTCGGGCTGCGGCGCCGGCATCTCCGGGTCGACCGGGACCGGCTTAGCCTCGGGCGTAAACGTCAGGTCGGTGATTAGCCATAGCGTACGGAACAAGCCGGGGACAGGCGCATGCTCGCTTGCCTTATCCACCCGATAACCGCACTCCACGCCATTGACCATCAGTTTAATGTTAGACATAAAGAAGAAATCGCGCGCCGGCTTAAAGTACAGGCCATAGCGATAGGTCACACCAGATTTAAAAGCGTCGATGTGGTTGGTGATTTTCCGATCCCAGAATATATCGGAGTTCACTTCACTGCCATCGCTGCCCGTCCAGAACTCACACTGAAGAATGGAGTTCGAGCCCGCCGGAGTGTCTGCCGTAAAGTCCGGTTTATCGCCCGCCCTAAAGATGGTGGTGGCGTCGTCAATCTCGATAACGTCGATAGTTTGTCAATCATCAACCGGCTGCTCGCACAGCATATTGGCCGCATTGGGCGTAAACACATCATCGACGGTCTTATCTGTCACGTCGGTCACACCATGCGACGTAATGGCGTCGTTTGCTGGCGCGGCGGCGTTGTCGCTGGGAATGTTTTGTTCAGCGGGTGCCGCATTGTTAGACTCATCGGCGGCGTCAGCCGGAGTCGTCTGCTGAGGTTCGGCGACAGTTTGTGCCACCAGAGCAGCGTCGGTTGCAGGCGTGGTCGCCGGAGCCGCATCCTCCGCAACTGCCGGCGTCACCGGAGCCGCGGCAACCTCGCCCGTCGCGACGGCGGAATCCGCACGCTCGGTCGCGAGCGCAACGCTCGGTAGCAGTAGCTGGACGATCATGAGTGCACACGCACCGACGCTGGCAATCTTCACGCCCACGCAACGCCAAGTACCGTGAACCAGCGAGCAAGCGCGCTCGCGCTGGGTTTGCTTATCAAAGTGGCTTCCGTTCATAACGGCCTCCCTAATCGAAGGATTAACGCCACTACAAAGGCGCTTGTCCCTTTGCGGTGGTCCTGTACAACCAAGATGCGCCAAATGGCCCTGTACGCCTAGGTTCGTACATGCGAGCCCAGGCTGCTACCTACGGAAATACAAAAAGCTGCCGCGAAGACACTTATGCCCACACAGCGGCTGAAAATGGCTGTGAAAGCTACTGCTAGCGGCTGCGGCGCTTGGACGCCACGAAGCCGGCGCCGATGACGGACGCACCCGCGATGCCGAGGGCCGCTGCCGCCGTCGCGGCGTTGTCGCCCGCGGCGGCCAGAGTGCCCACGGACTTCTGAGCCGCAACTGCCTTCGCGGCCGGCTTGGAGGCAGCAGCCGTGGAACTCGCCTGAGTCGGCGTCACGGACGGCGTGCCCGTCTCACTTCCACCGCCTGGCTGCGGCGCAGGAGCCGGGGTGGGCTCAGGCTGCGGCGTGGGCTCGGGCGCGGGATCGGGCTGCGGCGTGGGTTCGGGCTCGGCCGCATCCCCGTAGCTGATCACCACGTTGCGGGCGACCTCGTTGGAGGTCTTAATATCCTGGATAGCGGACAACCCGGCGGTGCCGATGACGAGTCCGTTTCCGGCGGTGTCGTAGTCAAGTCCGTTTCCGGCAGTTTCTCGCACGGTGCCGCCGGCGGGAGTCGTAATCACCGACCCGTACATGATATCGAGTGCGGGATTCATAGACGGTCCCCCGCCCGTGGTCTTTCGGTTGACAACATAGATCCCCGCTGTCAGGCCCGACGCCTCAACATTCGATTTGAAAATCCTAATCTGGGGCCTTTCCAGATCGTCATATCCTGCGGCGATGATTCCGTAGTCCTCTCGACGAGGCCCAGGGTTGGGTTCGCTCACATTTCCGCCAGTACGCACTGTGAGGTTCGATTTTTGGACAAGCATCCACGTCGAACCGCCCTCCGCCTGCGCGTCAATGCCCCTCGAAGACAGCACCGCATCGCCGGCAAGTATCTCGACATCAGCTCCGTTGACGATCTGCAAGAGCGTGTTCTTGTTGATGCCAAGCGTATGGATGCCTGCAGAATAATACGGGCCGTCCGCCGTCTTAATTGCAACCTTGGCGCCATCGATCGTGACGTCGCCCCCGTGCACGGAGACATAGTCCGGTTCTTCCTGACCGCTTTCCCGAGCAACGCGACCGCCTGGCTTCCCATCGGCAAAGATGCCATAGGCGCTTTGCGGCGGCCGGTGTAGCCCATCCGCCTTCTTTGCCTCTATTTTAACGTCGGCGCCCTTGTCGATTTTCACGTTGCCCGATTTCGCGCGAATACCGTTTGAGCAATAAAAGCTGCCCGTAGATATCACGTTAACACTAGATCCACTTATAGTGATGTCTCCATTCGTGACACCATCGCCCGACGCAGTAAGCACATTATCCTGAGCCGTCGCGTTGAGGGTCCCCTCCCCCGTGATGGCGAGATTGCCGTCCTTGACCTCGATGGCGCTCTGCCTGGCATCGGCCGTTACGGTGTTGATGCCTGTAACGTCGATGTTGAGGTTACCCTTGGCGCCGATGGAGCCGCCGTCGTAGCCGTTGAGCTTCATGTCGTCGGCGCCGTCCCAGGACCAGGTTCCGGCATCGTCGCCGGCGGCAGCGCCCGCGTCGTACTGCGTGCCGCCGACGTTGACCCACTCGGCGGCGAGCGCCACGCTCGGCAGCAACAGCTGGCCGACCATGAGCACACTGGCCCCCGCGCAAGCAAGTTTTGCCCCCACGCGACGCCACGTTCCGTGAGAGAGCGAGCACGCGCGGCCGTAGTCGATTGGGTTGTCATGGATTTGCTTTCGCATGTGAGCCTCCTTGCCGTAAGGGGTGCCTCTGTAACACCATGTTACGGGAAGATAGCCGGATCCCGGGGCACAAATTCTCAAGTGGCGCATCTGCCAGCGCAAAAGGCGACAAGCGCGCAATCGCCGAGGGGGTCTTCGCTTTCCAAAGGCCCGCACATACCATCCTGGTCTACAACCGAGGAAACGGTTATTCCGTCCACCCAAAGGACCGTTCTTGAACCTGAGTAAGACTAAAATCAACGCGCTTCTGGCACTCGCACTGTTTACCTTCGCCTTCCTTGCTGCCGAGTTTCGCTTCGATATCAATATCGGGCTACTCGCCGGCGCCGAGCGCGTTGTGCTCGCACAGGGCTTTGTTCTGGGTGCGAGCGTGCTCGGCTTTATCGGATACGCGCCGCTGCTCGGGCTCGCACAGTGCAAAGGCCACTCACTGGCAGCCGTCAACGCCGCCGCCGTCCCTATCGTCATCCCGGGATTGGCCCAGATCCAGTTCCCCACGGGTCCGCTTACCCTCGAGATTCTGGGCCGCATCGCATTCTTTGGGCTCGGACTGTTAGGCGCCGCAACACACCACGCCTTTTCGTTGGCATTCCAAGATGGCCCCAAACTCGCCACTGGAGCGGGAGCAGCCTATGCCGCCGGCATCGTCTTTGATCTTGCCGAGCGTCGCTACATGGGACTTGTCATGCTCGGCATCGCCGTGCTCTCGACCATTTCCATCCTGGCCGTGGAGGCCGGCGCTGATCCCAACCTGGGCCTTGTCGTCTTTTACCTGAGCTCGGGCTTTTTTGTCACGTTCTTTACCGCCACCTTTACACAGCTGGCACCGCGCATGCATGCGCCCGCCCTTTGGGCCGGCATGGGACGCGCCGCCAACAATGTGTGCGCGTTCACTACATCGGGCATCTCGCTTGCCCTCGTGACCTCGGGCAACGTTGCCCTCATCATGATCGGCGCGCTCGTTTTGCCCGTCGCGCCTGCGCAGCATTCGTGGCAGCCGGCTTGTTCCGCCTGCCCCAAACCGAGCAGGAGCGCGAACATCAACAGCTTGCCGAGGAGGCGCTGGCAGCACCGAGTATCGAGGAGCAGCGTCAGGCCTTCATCACCGATCACGCTCTCACCCCGCGCGAAGTCGACGTGCTCGTGGCCGTAACCCAGGACGAACGCCCGCTCAAGCAGATCGCCGAGGAGCTCGGCATCTCGATGCGCATGGTACAGCGCCATCTGAGCTCTATCTACCAAAAGACCGACACACAGACGCGCGCCGGTCTCACCAAGGCCTTCCCCTCCGCCTAAAACAAAAACCACCACAAAGGTGCCTGTCCCCTTTGTGGTGGTTTCAACTGGTTAGCCTTCGAGTTGGGCCACCTTGTAGCGGTAGGCTGCGGCGATGACGTCCTTGCAGCCTTCGCGGCCCAGCTTGGCGCGGTTGACGACGATGTCTTTACCGCTCGTCATCTTCCACTTGCCGGCGCTATAGCGCTTATAGAACGCCTCGCGCGCCTTCTGCTGCTGTTTGACCAGCTTGGCGCCCTTCTTTTTGTTAAGGCCACGCTTCTTGCGCACAATCTCGACGCGGTCCTCAAAGGGTGCGGTCACCAACACGGCAATGTGGTTGGGGTTGTTGCGCAGCAGGTAATCGGACAGACGGCCTTCGATAATGCAGCTCTCGGTCTCGCCCAGATCCAAAATCACCTGGCTCATCTTTTGGAACAACTTATCCGAGTACGAACGCGCATCGTAGCGGTCGGGCAGAAACGCCATGTTCTCCACGGCCAGACGCTCATCATAGGCGGCCATCTTATCGAGCGACTCGCCCGCGCGCAGCGACGCACGTACCAGCAGCTCGTTATCGTACAGCGGAATCCCCAACTCGTCGGCAAGCATGCGGCCAATCTCGTGGCCCTCGGCGCCAAAGTCGCGCGCGATGGTAATGACCACAGGACTCTTCTTATTCTCCAGATCGCTCATCGCGATTCCTTTCTAACAAATGAGAAAAGGACTGTTAATCTCTTATTCCCACGATACCGTACCTGGGTTTTCCTGGTGCCCAAGATTGGCCTGAAAGAGGAGCGACGCGTACTTTGGTACGCGAGCGACGGTTTGAAGGCCAAGGTTGGGTGCCAGGGAAAGCCAGGCTATGCGGCTACGATACGGCGTTGATAAGCCCTCACCAGCAGCGAGATACCAAAGTTGAGCACAAAGTACATCGCAAACACCAGGCCGTAGAGCATAAGCACCTGCGACAGGTCGATCGCGTGGGCCATCACGACGTTTGCCGTGTACATGAGTTCGGCCACGTTAATGCCCGAAAGATACGAGCTGTCCTTAATGACGGTCGTGCACTGGCTAAACAGCGCCGGAATGATCGTCTTAAACGTCTGCGGCAGAATGATGTAGCGCATGGTGGCAAAGAAGCCGAAGCCCTGGCTCTGCGCCGCCTCAAACTGGCCGCGCGGAATCGAGTTGAGGCCGCCGCGCACAATCTCGGCCATAACAGCGCTGGTAAACAACGTAAAGGCGATGGTCGAAATCACAATGTCCAAACCCTGCACCGTAAAGTAGATAAACAGAATCCACAGCAGGTTCGGCGTGCAACGGAACAGCTCGATATAGGCGCTCACCAAAATACGGAACGGGCGGGGCGCATAGCTTTTAACGAGCGCCAGCACCGTGCCAAAGATGAGCGAGAAAAAGATCGACAGCGCCGAGATCTCGATTGTCTTAACAAAGCCGCCCCAAATGTAGAGCAGGTTCGTCGCGTTGAAGATTTCCATGCGCTAGGCCTCCTCTACATTGTCGAGCCCCAGCTCGGCCAGGCTCACGCCGCGCGGACGCTCCTTGGAGCGGCGCTCGAGCCACTGCACCAGCATGGCGAGCGGAAAGCAGATGATGAAGTACATAAGGCAGCAGACGATGTATCCCTGCAGGTAACCGTACAGACTCACAAAATTATCGGAACGGTACATAAGGTCGCCGCCAGCCACAAGTGCCAACACCGACGTGTTCTTGACCAGGTTGAGCGCCTGGTTACACAGCGGCGGCAAAATGATCTTGAACGTCTGGGGCAGCACGATGTACCAGTACGCCTGCGCACGGGTGAAGCCCTGGCTCTGGGCCGCCTCCATCTGACCGCGCGGAACCGCCTCGATACCAGTGCGGATGACCTCCGAAATGTAGGCCGCGTGATACAGGCCCACACCCAAGAAGCCCAGCACGAACGGCGCGATGCGCACCGGCTGGTCGGCACCGGTTATAGCCTGCAAAAACTGCGGACCGGCCATGTACATAAAGAGCACCTGTACGGGCAACGGGGTGTTTTGGTAAAACTCCACGTACACGCGGCTTATGGCGCGCAGCACGCGCGAGCGAGTGGTAGAGAACACGCCCAGCAGTGTGCCCAGCACCAGCGACAGCAGCAGACCGGCAACGACCACCTGCAGCGTCACGCCAAAGCCCTCCCAGAAGGGCCCCATGTTTTGAAATGTCGTCGACCAACGGTCGGCGTCAAATAATCCTTCGAGCATTTGATTCCTTCCTTGGACGATGTGCCTATACAAGACCCCAGGTCTTGACCTCTTGGTCGAGCCAGCCATCGGCCAGGCGATCGCAAATCACCTGATCGACCACGGCGGAAAGGTCGCAGCCCTTCTTGGTCGCCACGCCGTAGCCCTGCTCGCCAAACTTGACTTCGGGCTGCAGCAGCTCAACGGTCTCGTTCATGTAACCGGCCAGCGTGGAGCGGTCCATGGCAAAGACGTCGATATTGCCGGCGTCGAGCGAGCTCTTGATGATGGGGTAGCCGCTAAAGGCCCTAAACTCGGGCTTGCAGCTAAAGCCGTTGTCCTTGATCATCTGCTCAATCAGGCTCTGCGTGGTGGCGCCCTGGCTCACGCCAATGACCTTGCCGTCCAGATCCTCAATCGAGGTAAAGCCCGAACGCTTCTTGACCATGAGTCCCACGTAGTCGGTGCGGTACGGCGTCGAGAAATCCCAGCTCTTCTTGCGCTCGTCGGTGATGGTGTAGGTCGCCGCGACCACGTCGAGTTGGCCGTTATCGATCAGCGGGCCGCGCGTCTTGGGCGTTACGTCGGTAAACTCGACAAGCTCCTGGGCACGGGCCTCCTTGTAGCTCACGCCAAAGACGGCAGCGGCGATCTGGTAGCACAAATCGACTTCCATGCCCTCAAAGCTGCCCTTGGCGGTGTCGTAATAGCCGTAGCCGGGAACGTCCTTCTTAACGCCGGCATTCAGATGGCCACGCGACTTGATGGCCGCAAGCTTGGACCCCTTGTCGGAGCTCTCGCCGCTGGTGGAGTTGCCGCAACCGGTAAGCGCAGTCCCCGTCAGCGCAAGCATGCCGGCGCCCGCCAGCTGCAAAAAGTGACGGCGCGACACGGCCGCCCTCGTCATATCCGTCATGTCCATCACCGCGCCTAGTGCAGAATCTTAGACAGGAACTCGCGGCAGCGCGGGTTCTCGGGGTTATCGAAGAAGTACTCGGGCGTGCCCTCCTCCAGGATGCGGCCGTCCTCCATAAAGATGACGCGATCGGCCACCTGACGCGCAAAGCCCATCTCATGCGTCACGCAGATCATGGTGATATCCTCCTGCGCGAGCTCAATCATAACGTCCAGAACCTCCTGGACCATCTCGGGGTCGAGCGCCGAGGTCGGCTCGTCAAACAGGATGATGGGCTGCTTAGTGCACAGGGCACGGGCGATGGCGATGCGCTGCTGCTGACCACCCGAGAGGTTCTGTGGATACTCGCCGGCCTTATGAGCCATGCCGACGCGCTTGAGCGCGGCGATGGCGATCTCGGTCGCCTCCTCCTTGCTCTTCTTTTGCAGCTTGATGGGCGCGAGCGTCAGGTTGCCGAGCACCGTCATGTTGGGATACAGGTTGAACTGCTGAAACACCATGGAGCTGTACTTGCGAGCCATCTCCAGGTGATTCTTTTTGGTGAGCGGCGTACCGTCGATGACGACCTCGCCCGACGTGGGCTCCTCCAGATAATCGACGCAACGGATGAGCGTCGACTTACCCGAGCCGGAAGGCCCGATCATTACGAGCTTCTCGCCGCGCTTGACGGTGAGATTGATATCTTTGAGCACATGCAGGTCGCCAAAGTACTTGTTGAGATGCTTGATCTCGATCATGTCTGCCATGAATGTCCCTTTCCTGCGCTTACACGAATTGCACTATTGTACGGAAAGAACCACGTTTCCGCAGCCCACACTACATTCCCGTAAAGAACCCGCAACCTTCCACCCACTCATTGGGCGCTCATTGGGGACAGGCTTAAATGAGTACCCAATGAGCGGGTACTCATTTAAGCCTGTCCCCAATGAGTACCCAGCCAAAAAAGGGGCGCGACCGCGATGGTCACGCCCCTCAGCATCGGCTATGTGTCGGCCGGCACTTACGCCAATTTTGCGCCGACGATCTTTGCTGCTGCCGGCTTATCGAAGTTGCCGCCGGTGGCCTTGCCCAGCGCACCCATAACCTGGCCCATCTGCTTCTTGGACGTGGCGCCCAGCTCGGCGATGACCTGCTCGATCAGAGCCTCGAGCTCCTCGCCCGAAACCTGCGCGGGCAGCAGGCTCTCCAGAATCTTGACCTGCTCGGTCAGGTTGTCGGTACGCTCCTGGTCGGTGCCGGCCTTGATGGACATCTCCAGCGTCTCGCTCGTCTGCTTGATCAGACGCTTGATCATGCTGTTGACGTCTTCCTCGGTCACATCGCGGCGCTCGTTAACCTCGATATTCTTCACCTCGGCCTTAACCTGGCGAATGATGGACAGGCGAACCTTGTCCTTGGCCTTCATGGCCGCGATCATTTCCTTCTGCAGCTCTTCGTTGGTCATCTGCAAATCCTCTCTAATAGCGTGGGCGGCACTCGTGCGAGCACCGCCCCATGATTACTCAGTCGTCGACGAATCGTCGGTCGAGCTCTTGGTGACGCCCTTCAGGCTCACGTTATAGGGCACGTCCTTGGGCATGGGGTTGACGGTAATGTCGGCGTCCTTCTTGTACTGCTCCAGCCACTCGCTGTACGCGGTGCTGGCCGCTTGCGTCTTCACCACGTTGGAGACGTACTTTTTGATGTCCTTGGGCACCTGGTTGATGTCATCAACCTGATTATCGACATGGAAGTAGTCGGTGCACTTGATGATGTGGTAGCCATAGGTCGACTCGACGACTTCGCTCACGTCGCCCTTGTTGAGTCCCTCGAGCGCCGTCTGGTAGCTGTCGACGAAAGTGGTGAGCTTATCCCAGCCCACATCGCCCTTCTTCTCCTTGGAACCGGTGTCCTCGGAGTACTGCTCAACGGCGTCCTCAAAGCTCAGCTCACCGGAGTTGATCTTGTCCAGGCACTCCTGCGCCTTGGCCTTGGCGGCAGCCTTGTCCTCGTCGGAAGCGTCGGAATCAACCTTGATCAGGATGTTCGACGAGCGGCGGGCGTCGTTGTAGCTGGACAGGTTTTCGTTGATGTAGTCGACAATCTCGCTGTCCTTGGGCTTGCTCGTGGGCGCGACGGCATCCTTGAGTTTCTGCTGCGCCAGGCTCTCCTTGAGCGAGTCCTTGTAGGTGTCCTCGGTATAGCCGTAGGTCTTGAGGGTCTTCTTAAAGGCCTTGGCACCGCCCGCGCTCTTGCACGCGTCCTTCCAAGCCATCTCGACCTCCTCGTCCGACACCGTCACGCCGTTTTCCTTCTGTGCCTGTTGAAGCAGAATCTGCTGCGTGTAGGAGTCGATGAGTTGCTTGCGGTACTTCTTGGGCGTGAGGTCGTTGTCAACCAGATACTGCGCCCAATCCTCGTCCTTGGTGTAGCCGTTGGACGTGCGCATGCTCATGATCTGCTTGGTCACGGTGTCCTCGGTGAGGTTGGTGCCGTTGATAGTAGCAGCAACACCGCCGGTCAGCTTGTAGCCCGAGGTGTCCTCGGCCTGCGACATAAGGCCGGAGCACGCCATCGCCGAGACGGAAAGCAGCATCGCCAGCACGCCGATGACCACCAGGACGATCTTGACGGTCTTGGACACGCGGGTCTTGCGCTGCTTCTTGCGAGAGCTGGAGGCGGCGCGAGCCTGCTGCTCGGGCGTCGGCTCGGGTGCGGGGTTCTTTTTCTTATTTGCCATAGTTGGCCTTTCGCATAACGAATCGAACAAACGCCATTGTGTCACAACGCAGCCCCCGCGGCACACTTGGTGCGTTGGGGACAGGTTAATCTGCACCATTTTGGTGCAAAGGGGACAGATGCGGCACTTGGCACTTGGGGACGTTCTTTATGTGCCGGCACTTCGGGACTGTCCCTAACTGCCGGCAGAAAAGGAACGTCCCTAGGTGCCGACTCAGCCCCACCTTAGAAGTGACGGCGGATGGCGTCGACCATGCCCTGGGGCGTGGTCTGGCCGAGCACGTCGACTGCGGCATCGGCGTCCATAAAGATGTTCATGAGCGCCTGCAGGGCCTCGACCTGGCCGCCCGGCTCGGCAATACCCAGATTGATGACGATCTGCGCCGGCACCGGAGCGCCCATGCCAGCCATAGCGTTAAATGTCACGGACGTGGCGGGCTTCACCACCGCGATATAGGGCTTGGCCACAAACCCCGGATCGGTATGCGGAATGGCAATGTTTGCCGCCGGCATGGCAAGACCCGTGGGATAGGCATCCTCGCGCGTGCGAACGGCGTCGAGCCAACCGTCGGCAATGTAGCCACGTGGTGCAAGCTCGCCCTCAAGCCGCGCGAACACCTCATCCGGCGTCGCACACTCCCAATCAAAAAACACCAGCTCAGGCGTAAACAGCGCTTCGTTATCCGCCATGCGCTCACCTCTCTCTCACCTAGCCATCGGGGACGTTCTTAAATGACTAGTCGTTAAAGAACGTCGCAGGTGACTACCCAAAACAAAGGGTGGCCACGTGCGCCTTGGCGCCAATGACCACCCTGACTACTCGGCTAAATTGTACTGTGCGCCGCTAGCCGCGAGGCGCGTCAATTGCGACCTTGCCGCTCTCCAGCACGTGGACGCGGCCGTCGGCGAGCATTTGCACGACCTCGGGATACAGCACGTGCTCAATCGCGTGGATGTGTTCCTCGAGCGTGTCGACATCCCAGCCCTCCTCAACAGCCAGCGCACGCTGGGCGATGATGGGACCGTTGTCGTAGATCTCGTTGGCAAAATGCACGGTCACGCCAGTTACCTTGACGCCGCGCGCAAAGGCATCGTCGATCGCATGCGCGCCGGTAAAGCTCGGCAGCAGTGCCGGATGCAAGTTGACCACGCGGTTGGGAAACGCCGCCAGCAGCGGCGTGTGCACCATGCGCATGTAACCGGCCATGACCACATATTCGCAGCCGCGCTCGAGCAGCTCGTGCGCGATGATCTCGTCGGCGGCGATGGGGTCGGCGTAGACATCCTTGGACAGCGTAAGCGTCTGGATGCCCGCGCGCTCAGCGCGCTGCAAACCCTTAGCCGAAGGACGGCTCGACACCACAAGCTCAATCGAAGCGTTGAGTTTGCCGGCAGCGATCAGATCGATCAGCGCCTGCAGGTTGGTACCCGAACCGCTGATGAGCACACCGATCTTGAGCGGCTCGGCCGTATCGGTACCGGTCGGACGGGTATAGGGCACAAAATCCAGGCCCTCAGCAGCAGTCATCTGCTCGTTAGCGCTCATCGGAGTACACGACCTTACCGGAGCCCTCGACGCACTCGCCCACGCGGAACGGCTTCTCGCCCAGCGCGACCAGGGCCTCGGTCACGGCAGCCTCGTCCTCGGGGGCGACGATCAGGCACAGGCCAACGCCCATGTTGAAGGTCTTGCATGCCTCGTTGGGCGCGAGCTCGGCCTGGCGCGACACGTAGGTGATGACGGGCGGAACGTCCCAACCCATCTCGGCGCCGTTGCGGGTGACCACGGCGTCGACGTCGTCGGCAAGCGCGCGGTTGAGGTTCTCGGTAATACCGCCGCCAGTGATGTGGGCGATAGCGTGCACGTTGGCGCCACCGCGCAGCAGCTCCAGAATCGGCTTGACATAGATGCGCGTGGGGGCCAACAGGGCGTCTGCCAGCGATACGCCGCCGAGTTCCTCGAGCGGACGGCTCAGCTCCTCGGCCTTAGCGGCGGCCTCGGGCGTGCCCGGCTTAATACCGTCGACGCCGATGACCTTGCGCACGAGCGAGTAGCCGTTGGAGTGCACGCCGGTGGAAGGCAAGCCAAGGATCACGTCGCCGGGGCGGACGTTCGCGGGGTCGAGCATCTTGGGACGGTCGACGACGCCCACGGTAAATCCGGCAAGGTCGTAGTCGGCAGGAGCCATGACGCCGGGGTGCTCGGCCATCTCGCCGCCCACGAGCGCGCAGCCCGAGAGCTTGCAGCCGTCGGCCACACCCTTGATGATCTTTGCCATGTGCTCGGCCTCGATGTGACCGATGGCAACGTAGTCCAGGAAGAACAGCGGCTCGGCGCCCGAAGCCAAAATGTCGTTGACGCACATAGCAACCAGGTCCTGGCCCACCGTCTCGTGACGGTCCATAATCTGGGCGAGCACGAGCTTGGTGCCCACGCCGTCGGTACCGCTAATCAGAATCGGGTCTTCCATATCCTTAAGCGCGGCGGCCGAGAACAGACCACCGAAGCCGCCGATGCCGCCGATAACCTCGGGGCGATTGGTGTCCTTAACCATCTGCTTAATCGCGTCGACGGCACGGCCGCCCTCGGCGGTATCGACGCCGGCATCCTCATACGTCACATGCTTGCTGTCGCTCATCTGAGCCTTCCTCTCCCACTACCGTGGCGCCGCGCGGGCGCCAAACGGTGCTCATAGTTGCGTTCATTTCGGCGCGCGCCATAACAACGCGCGCCGCTCAATCAACAAAACAGCAGGTAAAACCTACCAAAATAAACCTATCCCCACATGGCAGGTTTTAGGCCTCACCGTGCTTCTCTTCCCAGCTGCGGTCGTCGTATTTCTCGACCACGGCGTCGTCATCAAAGTGCAACGGCTTGTCCAGGTTGCGGGGCTTAAAGCCCTCCATGAACTTGTCGCGGCCAAAACTCTCGGGAATCGCCACGGGGTAGCGGCCGGTAAAGCACGCATCGCAGTAACCGCCCTTGGGCATGACCTTAAGCAGGCCCTCGACCGAAAGGAAGGCCAGCGAATCGGCGCCGATATACTCGCAAATCTCGTCGACCGTCTTGTTGGCGCTGATAAGCTGCGACTGCACGTCGGTATCGATACCGTAGAAGCACGGCCAGATGACCTCGGGTGAGTTGATGCGGATATGAATCTCCTTGGCGCCAGCGTTGCGCAGCATCTTGACGAGCTGCACCATGGTGGTGCCGCGCACGATGGAGTCGTCGATGACGACCAGGCGCTTGCCCTCGATGTTGTCGCGCAGCGGGTTGAGTTTCATACGCACGCCCATGGCGCGCAACTCCTGCGTAGGCTCAATAAACGTACGGCCCACGTAGCGGTTCTTGATAAGGCCCTCGCCAAAGGGAATACCGCTCTCGTGCGAATACCCCTCCGCGGGCGGCAGGCCGGAATCGGGCACGCCGATGACCAGGTCGGCCTCGACGGGCTCCTCATGTGCCAGCTGACGGCCCATGTCGTAACGGCAGGCATAGACGCTCTTGCCGTTCATAATGGAGTCGGGGCGGGCAAAGTAGACCTGCTCAAAGATGCAGTTTGCGGGCTCTTCGGCGGCAGGCACGCCCTGCTCGGATACCAGACCCTCGGCGCTGATGCGCAAGATCTCGCCGGGACGGACGTCACGGACGTACTCGGCGCCCACGATGTCGAGTGCGCAGGTCTCGGAAGCAACGACCCAGCCGCCGGCGCGGGTGACATGGGTGGTGGCGTCGACCGTCGCGGCGCCGTCCTGCGACGGCAGCTGCGAAACGGATGCGGCATCGGCCTGGTCCAGACCCTCGTCCACCAGCTTGCCCAGCACGAGCGGGCGAATGCCGTGCGGATCGCGGAATGCGTAGAGCGCCTGCTCGTTAATGAGCGTCATGGCGTAGCCGCCGCGCACGAGCTCCATGGTCTTGCGAATGCCCTCGCGCAGATGGCCTGTACGCTGGGTAAAGTAGCCGATAAGCTTGGTCGCGACCTCGGAATCCGAATTGGAGAGGAACGGCACGCCCAGCTCGATCAGCTGGCGGCGCAGCTCGTCGGTGTTGACCAGAGTGCCGTTGTGAGCAAGCGCGATAATGACGCTGTTGATGGTAGAAAGATGCGGCTGCGAGGCTTCCCAGCTCTTGGCACCGGCGGTGCCATAGCGCACGTGGCCCACGGCCAGCTGGCCGGAGAGCGTCGACAGGTCGGCGTTGGAGAACACGCGATCGAGCAGTCCCAGGTCTTTGCGAACCATAACCGTGCCGCCATCACCCACGGCGATTCCCGCCGATTCCTGGCCGCGATGCTGCAGCGCGCGCAGACCAAAGTACGTCAGTCGAGCCACATCGCGATCGGGTGCCCACACACCAAAAATGCCGCATTCCTCATGCAGCTGGTCGGAGTCCGGATCATACGTCGACATGGTCTTCACCTGTCCCGCGGCACGCTCGGCCGCGCGGATGGTTTCTTGAGACATGGCATCCCCTCAGAGCCTCGTTATTTGGCGTTACCTGCCCTATTATACGCACGGCAAGACAAGCACTCCCGCGCATGAACAGCGCTTTTTAAAAGCCCACCGAGCTTATAATCCGTTTTGCAGCCAAACATTTTATTGGGCAACCGCCTCGGGGCCGACGATCCCGCATACTTCCGTTGCGACGTGTCTCGCCCGCCGTTGGGGCTTGCATTGTTGCAATTGGGACGTTCGTCCTGTCTTTTGGCAGGTCGGCGGCGTATCCTTGTACCTACAGCAAAACGAGAAAGGTTATGTATGGATCGAAACGAACTCGACCCCAGCGTCCCCAGCGCCACGGAGGTCAAGAAGATCCCCCTCATCATTAAGGTGTACGCCGTCCTGTGCATCCTGTCCGGCGTGGGCACGCTCCCTTCGGTCGGCGCCTTTATGTGGCAGGTCATCACCGCGCTCATCAACGGCAACGCCGCCGCCAAGCTCGGCGACAACACGCTCGTCGCGGTCGGCCTTATCGTCGCCGGCATCATGCTCTCTGCGGCAAGCGCCGTCATCCTGATCATCTTTGGCCTGGACCTTATCAAGAACCAGCGTCGCAATGCCGCCCGTCTGTCCTATATCCTTATCGCGTTTACCGTCGTCGAGCTTTTGGTTGACGTGATGCTCCAGGGCATCGGGCCCTTCTTGCTGCGCCCTGCCATCCAGCTCGGCATCCTCGTCGCACTTTCGGCCACCGTCGACCCCACGCTGCGCCAGGAGCGCGAGCTGCAGCGCCGCCTGCAGGAGATGCTCGACCGCGACGCCGCCGCCGAGGGCATGCTCGGGCGCGATGAAACCGGCGAAGGCTACATCAAGCTCAACTACTTCAACCTGTTCTGGGTATTCTTTGTCTGCTGCATACTCGGCCTGGTCCTGGAGGATATCTGGCATATGACCGTCAACGATCCGGGTGTCTACCAGGACCGCGCCGGTATGCTGTTTGGCCCCTTCAGCCCCATCTACGGCTTTGGTGCCGTGCTCATGACCATGGTGCTCAACCGCTTCTATAAAAAGAACCCCATCATCATTTTCCTGGTGAGCGCCCTGCTCGGCGCCAGCTTTGAGGTGTTCGTGGGCTGGTTTATGCAGACCGCGTTTGGCGTGGTCTCGTGGAGCTACTCGCACATAACGCTGTTCGGTATGCCCGACCCGCTCGTGGTCCTCACGGGCGGACGCACCTGCACGGGCTTCGCCTGTCTGTGGGGCCTGGGCGGCCTCATCTGGATCAAGCTGCTGCTGCCGAGGCTGCTCAAGCTCATCAATATGATTCCCTGGAAGAGCCGCTACTCGGCTACCGTCATCTTCACCATCATTATGCTGGTCGATGGCGTTATGACGCTGCAGTCGCTCGATTATTGGTATCAGCGCGTCAACGGCACGGAACCGGATATTCCCGTTGCGCAGTTCTACGGCAAGTATTTCGATAATGACTTTATGGAGAATCGCTTCCAGAGCATGACCATGAGCCCCAAGGATGCAACGCGCGTGTAGCGCTCACCGCGCCCAAAACGCAAAATGCCCGCCGGTATCACACGTACCGGCGGGCATTTTTATAAACGAGCCTTCTATCGACGCAAACCTCTACGCCTCGCGCTCGACCTCACTCACACATTCGTTCTTGATGGTGCCAACGAGCGCCTGCAGCGCATCGACCACGTGCGGGCGAATGTCCCCGCCAATGAGCACGAGCATGATGTCGTCACCTACGGCAAGCTCGCCGCTTGCCAGCCACACGCGCACATAGCCGATACCCGGCATCGCGCGCGTGGCCTCGATAGCAGCCTGCACCTTCTGAGCATCGAAGCCGAACACCATGCCGCCCACCTTGTGGCCCGGCGCCACGCCATCGGTCTCGACACCGCGCGCCTCGGCCTTGGGCGTCGCGCGCACCACACCGTTATGTGTCAGATACATACCGCACGCAGGTGCCGACGAATCGGCCTTGGCCTCGCGCAGCCAAGCATCAACCGAAGGCATCGTTTTGCCATTCTCGAGCATCATTTCTCCCTTACCGTCCCAAATTAGCTACTCTCGGACAATTTATTCATCAACGGGCGTGAGCACCATGACGGCACGCGTGTTGCTCAGCGATAACGAACGACAGGTCACAAGCGTTACAATCTTGGTTGCCGAAGCGGCACGATCGGTGGCATCGCTCGCCACGGCAGAGGCACCGTCGAGCATCTCGGACAGGTAGTTCTTGAGCCCGTCGTCGCCCTCAAAATTGGTCGTGCGCGCCTTGGCATACGTGTCCTCGACCACCTTGGTCGCCAGCGGACGCAGCTTATAGGTGGCGTCGCGCGTGATGTAATACACGTACTCTATGCTGTCGAACGTCGCCTGATCGGTCGTATCCGAGATCACATTGAACATCGATCCGTCGTTCATGTGGTGACCATAGATCGTAGTCTGCTGATCCACCATGCCGGGCGCATTGTCCTCGTAATCCAAGAAGATGGCACCCGATGCGTTGGACGTGCCATCGAACAACGTGTTGAGGTACTTGGAGTTATCAGTAGCCTGCACGACGGGATAGTTAATGTTGGTGCCCGGTGCGTAAATCCAACCGACGACCTCGGGATTTGTCTGGGCAAGGGCATTAAAGTCGATAACCGGCACGCCGCTGGCGTCCTTAGCGGGCGCATATTGCTCTTCGATCTTTTGGTACGACTCGCCCGCCTGCTTGTAACCGATCTGCGCATTGATAAAGATGGCAGCGGCGGCAACAATCAGGCCGATACCGATGATGATGAGCAGAATGGGAATAATGGAGCGGCGCTTTTTGCGCGGCGGCTCGGTGTAATCCGACGGCGCGGCATGCGATGAAGACCGGGGCGGCTTCTTAGCGGTGCTATAAGACGAAGGGCGATACGCAGCCGGCGTATCCTGACGGCGATGGGACGTCGGCGTTACAGAACGCGGCGCGCGCGGCTGCTGAGGAGAGGATGTCCGACCCTGCTGCGCCGCATGGGCAGCACCCGGCTTCGACGGATCGGGAATCTGAGAAGCCTTGAATCGTTTTCCCTGATAGTCGGACATGGCTCTCCTTATACTGCGGTGAAACGGCGGAACGCCTAGGCGTCGGCCATCTCCTGCTTCATCTTCTCGATAACCTTGCGATACTCGGGGTCGCAGGCGCCTAGAATCTGTGTAGCGTAGATGGCGGCATTCTTGGCGCCATTGATGGCAACGCAGGCCACGGGCACACCCGAAGGCATCTGCACCATCGACAGCAGCGAATCCATACCGCCCAGGTCACTTGTCTTCATAGGCACGCCGATAACCGGCAGCGGCGTAAAGGCAGCCACGACACCACCCAGGTGAGCAGCCTTGCCGGCGGCGGCGATAATCACTTTGATACCGCGATCGGCAGCAGTCGAGGCCCACTCGTGGACCTTCGCCGGCGTGCGGTGTGCGCTCGCAATGACGAGCTCATAGGGCACACCAAGCGCCTCGAGCTCGGCGGTGCAGCCTTCCATAACGCCCAGATCGGACTTGGAACCCATGATGATCCCGACAACCGGCTTCTGATCTGCCATAAACAATGACCTCCTGTTGAGAGCGGTGACGCGGCGGATCCGCGACCCTTAACTACTGAGAGTAGTATAGCTGCTCCCGTCCCTGCGGTCCCCGGGTGCCCCGCGTCGGGCTGGGTTTTTATCTTCGCTCCCCTTGCTTCGCAAAGTCGCTCAGACAATAAACCCAGCCCGCCG
>CAJMRD010000037.1 GCA_905215725.1 uncultured bacterium
TGCTGGCGGGGGAGACCCTCGCCTTTGCCTCGGACGCCGGCATGCCGAGCGTGTCCGATCCCGGCCAGGCGCTGGTCGAGGCGGCACGTGAGGCCGATGTGCCCGTCGAAGTTATTCCCGGGCCCTCCGCTTGCGTCACGGCGCTCGTTTCGTCCGGCATTCCCTGTGAGCATTTTTTCTTTGAGGGCTTTTTGGGCCGAAAGCACGGCGACCGCGTGCGTCGTTTGCAGCGCCTTGCCGTGGTTCCCGGCGCACTCATCTTCTACGAGTCTCCACATCGCATCGTGGCGACGCTCGAGGCCGTGGCGGAGGTCTTTCCCCAGCGTGAGGTTGCCGTCTGCCGCGAACTCACCAAGCTGCACGAGGAGGTCTTGCGCGGGCCCGCTGCCCAGCTTGCCGAGGAGCTGCGTGCTCGCGGCGAGGTAAAGGGCGAGATTGCGCTGGTCATCGCACCGCCGAGCGAGGATGAGGAGGCCGGTATCGTGCCGGTTGGCGCCGCGGCAGCGGATCCCGACGAGGCCCTGCGCGAGGATATCCGCGCCGCGCTCGAGGAGGGGGAGCCCGCCTCTGCGGTGGCCAAGCGCCTGTCTCAGAAGTATTCGCGCCGCAAGCGCGATGTCTATGCCATGGTGCTCAATATGCAATAGATGGAGGATATCCAGCCCTTGCGCTAGAATCATCCCCTGTATGCAACGTTTTTCTGGAGGACAAACCCCATGGATCAAAGCAAGCCTTCGTTCTTTATCACGACGCCCATCTACTACGTCAACGCCGATCCGCACCTGGGCACGGCTTATTCCACCATCATCGCCGACGTTCAGGCCCGTTATCGTCGCTCCGCCGGCTATAACGTCAAGTTCCTGACCGGCATGGACGAGCACGGCGAGAAGGTCGCCGAGGCCGCAGCCAAGCACAACATGACGCCGCAGGAGTGGACCGACAGCCAGGCTCCGCACTTCAAGGAGCTTTGGAGCAAGCTCGAGATCTCCAACGACGACTTCATCCGCACCACCGAGCCGCGCCAGCATCATGCCGTGCAGTACCTGTGGGAGCGCATGAAGGAGTCCGGCTACCTGTATAAGGGCAGCTACGACGGTTGGTATTGCGTGCCTGACGAGACCTACTTCACCGATACGCAGGTCCAGAAGGGCGACGAGGAGTACGGCAGCGTCGGCCAGCACCTGTGCCCCGACTGCCACCGTCCGCTTGAGCGCGTGCAGGAGGAGTCCTACTTCTTTAAGCTTTCCGCCTTCCAGGACAAGCTGCTCAAGCTCTATGACGAGCACCCCGACTTTGTCGAGCCTGCGTTCCGTATGAATGAGGTACGCAGCTTTGTCGAGGGCGGCCTTAATGACCTTTCCGTGAGCCGTACGAGCTTTGACTGGGGCATCCAGGTCCCGTTTGACGAGGGTCACGTGACCTACGTGTGGTTCGATGCGCTGCTCAACTATATGACGGCCGTCGGCTACGGTGTCGACACCGACGAGGCGCGTGCCGAGCTGGCCTATCGCTGGCCCGCGCAGTTCCACATCGTGGGTAAGGACATCATCCGCTTCCACTGCGTCATTTGGCCCGCCATGCTCATGGCCATCGGCGAGGCCCTGCCCGAGCACGTCTTTGCCCACGGCTTCCTGACCGTGCGCAATGCCGAGACTGGCAAGGCCGAGAAGATGTCCAAGAGCCGCGGCAACGCCATCGCTCCGCAGGACGTTATCGACATGCTGGGCGTCGAGGGCTATCGCTACTACTTCATGACCGACGTCGTCCCCGGTACCGACGGCGCCATCAGCTTCGATCGCATGGAGCAGGTCTACAACGCCGACCTGGCCAACAGCTGGGGCAACCTCATCTCGCGTTCGCTCAACATGAGCGCAAAGTACTTTGATGGTTGCGCGCCCGCCAAGCCCGCGTCGTTCGATGCGTTCGACAACCCGCTGGCAAAGATCGCCGATGGTCTGGTCGAGCGCTACATGGCCAAGATGGACGTGCTCGATTACGGCGGAGCCAAGGACGAGGTCATGGAGCTCATCCACGCCGCCAACCACTACATCGAGGACTCCGAGCCCTGGGCACTTGCCAAGGACGAGGCCAAGGCTGACGAGCTGGCGTTTGTGATCTACAACCTGCTCGAGGCCATCCGCATTGCCGCTCACCTGCTGATGCCGCTCATGCCCCAGACTTCTGCCGAGGCCCTGCGTCGCCTGTCCTGCGAGGAAGAGGCCGCGAGCGACGACCTCAAGGGCATTTGTACTTGGGGCCTGCTTGCCGGCGGTCAGCCCGTCGAGAAGGGCGATCCGCTGTTCCCGCGTCTGGCGTAGAGACCGCGCGAGCGCCATATCGGCAATTTGCTGTTTAGCTGTAAGGGCATGGCCGCAACGGTCCATGCCCTTTTGTTTCAAGACGCCGCCACCATGCTAAGGAGGCAACCATGACAACTTCGCCTTTGGCAAACCCCACGGCCACCAGGGAGCTGCTAGAGGAGTTTGGCCTTGCGACCAAGCATCGCCTGGGCCAGAACTTCCTGATCGACAACCATGTGATTGAGCGCATCTGCGAGCTTGCCGAGCTCACGGGCGATGAGCGCGTGCTCGAGGTTGGCCCGGGCGTTGGTACGCTCACGCTTGCGCTGCTGCAGGAGGCGGCGTGCGTCACGTCGATCGAGGCCGACCCCGAGCTCGAGCCGGTGCTCGACGCCCACGCCGCCGACTATGCCAACTTCCGCTTTATCATGGGCGACGCGCTCAAGGTGACGCCGGAGCAGATTGAGCAGGCTGCGGGCGGTGAGCCGACGGTGTTTGTCGCGAACCTGCCCTATAACGTGGCGGCGACGATCATCCTGCAGTTCTTCCAGACGATGCCGGCGCTCAAGCGCGCCGTCGTCATGGTGCAGAAGGAGGTTGCCGATCGCATTGCCGCAGTGCCGGGTAACAAGACCTATGGCGGCTATACGGCAAAGCTCGGCCTGTATGCGCAGGTGACGGGTCGCTTTGAGGTGCCGCCGCGCTGCTTTATGCCGGCGCCGCACGTGGACTCGGCCGTCGTGCGTATCGACCGTGTTGACGGCGTGGTGCCCGAAGGACTCGATCGCGAATTTGTGGCCCGCGTGATTGATGCTGCATTTGCTCAGCGTCGCAAGACCATCCGCAATTCCATGAGCGCCAACGGCTTTGCCAAGGACGTGCTCGATGCCGCCTTTGAGGCTTGCGGTATCGCACCCACCACGCGCGCCGAGACGCTTGATGTTGCCGACTTTGTCCGCCTGGCCCAGGAGCTAATCCATGATGCCTAATGCCGCACGCGTGACGTTTACCAAGAAAAAGAAGACGGTCGCCTGCCCCGTGCCCTTGGCACCGCTTGCCGACACGCATGCGCATCTGCTTTCGTTTTGGGGCAAAGATGTGCCCGAGACGCTCGGGCGCGCCAAAGCCGCGGGCGTCGACCTGTTGGTGACGATGTTCGACCCCATCGCTGACAAACGCAGCGTGACGGATTATAGCGACTGGCTCGTGCGCGAAATTCTGCCGATGCAGGATATCCCGCAGATCAAGTATCTTGCCGGCGTGCATCCGTATGGCGCGCCGGACTATACCGACGACGTTCACGCACAGGTCGTTGCCGCACTCGATGACCCCTTATGCGCCGGTATTGGCGAAATCGGCCTGGACTACCACATGGACTATGACGACGATATCGCGCCGGCACCCCATAACGTGCAGATTGACTGTATGGCGCGCCAGCTCGAGCTTGCCGTGTGCCGTAACGTGCCGGTGGAGCTGCATCTGCGTCACGAGGACACGGACCAGGAGCGTACCTCGCACGTGGACGCCTACAACGTGCTTCGTGAGGTGGGCGTGCCCCAGGCCGGTTGTGTGCTGCACTGTTTTGGCGAGGACCGCGCCACGATGGAGCGCTTTGTTGAGCTGGGCTGCTATATCGCCTATGGCGGCGCGGCCACCTTCAAGCGTAACGACGCTGTGCGCGAGGCGTTTGCGACGACCCCGCTCGATCGCATTTTGTTCGAGACGGATTGCCCGTATATGGCGCCGGAGCCGATTCGTGGTCTTGAGTGCGAGCCGGCAATGATCTCAATTACGGCAAACGCGCTGGTTAACGACCGTGTCGATCGCACAGGTGAGGACGCCGAAACAATCGCGCAAGCCGCTTGGGAAAATGCCTGCAAACTTTTTCAAAAATAGTTCTTGCGTTCGTGGTGGCGCTCCGTTATTCTAATTCCTGCACGCGGGCGTGGCGGAATTGGCAGACGCGTACGGTTCAGGTCCGTATGGGGGCAACCCCATGAAGGTTCAAGTCCTTTCGCCCGCACCATTAAATGAAAGAGCTCCCAGCAATGGGGGCTTTTTTGTTATGCACGATCTACTTGGACGGGTATCCTAATGCCAACGTGTGCCTATCAGAGGAGAGACCATGCTGTTTTCCGGTATCATCGCCGCCCTTACCAGCCTTTTGATTCCCATCATCATCCTGTTGCTGCTGCTTCCCAGCGCCTGCTATGTCGTTGAACAGCAGCATGCCGTGATCATCGAGCGTCTGGGCAAGTTTAACCGCATCGTCAACGCGGGCTTCCACATGAAGGTGCCCGTGATCGACCGCAAGGCCGCCACGGTGAGTCTGCGCACCATGAAAAACGGTTTTGGCATCGACGTTAAGACCCAGGACAACGTGACCATCGGCCTTGAGGTCTCTGCTCAGTACCACGTGAGCTATGACATGGGCGCCGGCCCGGCAGATTCGGGTATCTACAAGAGCTACTACATGCTGCAGGAGCCCGTCGACCAGATGCGCGATTTTATCACCGATGCCCTGCGCTCTTCGATTCCCGTCTACACACTCGATGAGGTCTTTGCCAAGAAGGATGACATCGCCAAGGATGTCAACGCTACCGTTTCCGAGCAGATGGCCGCCTACGGCTTCACCCTCGTGTCGACGCTCATCACCAAAATCGCACTGCCGACCGAGGTCGAGAACTCCATGAACGACATCAACGCCGCCCAGCGCAAGCGCGCTGCGGCACAGGAGCTCGCTGAGGCAGACCGCATCAAGCGCGTCACCGAGGCGACCGCCGAGGCCGAGGCTATGGAAAAGGCGGGCGAGGGCATCGCCAACCAGCGCAAGGCCATCGCGCTGGGTATCAAAGATTCGCTCGAGATCATCCAGGAGACGGGTGTCGGCAATGACGAGGCCAACCAACTGTTCATGTTTACGCAGTGGTCCGAGATGATGACGGAGTTCGCTCGCACGGGTAAAACCTCGACGGTCGTGCTGCCGAGCGACTTCTCGCAGTCGGCCTCTATGTTCGAGCAGATGCTGACCGCCGGCAAAGTTCAAAACGATTCGAAGGAGTAGACGCGCGTGAAATACACCGTCGTTTGCGTCGGTAAGCTCAAGGAGCGCTTTTGGAAGGACGCGTGCGCTGAGTACACCAAGCGCCTAGGTGCCTATGCCAAGGTTGATATCCGCGAGGTGGCCGATATCGACCCGGCTAAGGCGGGCGGCGTGGATGCCGCGCGCGACAAGGAGGGGGCGGCGATTCTTGCTGCCCTGCCGTCTCGAGCGCATGTGATCCTGCTGGCCATTGAGGGCAAGGAGCGTTCGAGTGAGGAGCTCTCGGCGCGGCTCGACGATCTTATGCTGCGAGGCAGCAGCGACATCGCCTTTGTGATTGGCGGATCGGACGGCGTGAGCGATGACGTGCGCGCACGAGCCGACGAGATGCTCAGCTTTGGACGCATTACCTTGCCGCATAACCTGGCGCGTGTGGTGCTGCTAGAGCAGATTTACCGTGCCTGCAAGATCAGCCGTGGCGAGCCGTATCACAAATAGGTCGGCAATACGAAACAATGGCGTGGGACAATACCTTTCGTTTTGAGGAATGTGTCTGAAAGGACTATGAGATATGAAGATTGGATTTGTCGGTTTTGGCAATATGGCGAGCGCTATGGCCGATGGCTGGATCGCTGCCGGTGTAGCTGCGAGCGACATGTGCGCCTGCGCGGGTCGCTACGACGCACTGGTTGAGCGCTGCGAGGCGCGCGGCATGGTCGCCTGCCACGATGCCGCCGAGGTTGTCGCCGCATCCGATATCGTGGTCGCTGCGGTCAAACCGTACATGATCGAGAAGGTATTCGCCCCGCTCAAGGATGCTCTTGCCAAAAAGGTCGTTCTGTCGGTTGCCTGGACCTGGGACAGTGCCAAGTGGGAGCAGGTCCTGCCGGGCGTCGCGCATATCTCGACGGTGCCCAACACACCGGTTTCGGTGGGCGAGGGCGTCATCGCTTGCGAGAAGGCTTCCACGCTTAGTGATGAGCAGAGCGCAGTGGTGCTTGATCTGCTTGGCAAACTCGGTGCGGTGGTCGAGCTCGATACGAGTCTGCTGTTTGTGGGCGGCACGGTGGGTGGTTGCGCTCCGGCATTTGTCGCCATGGCAATCGAGGCCCTGGGCGATGCGGCGGTCAAGCATGGTATCCCGCGTGCCGATGCCTATCGCATTGTGAGCCAGATGGTGCTGGGTACGGCAAAGCTGCAGCTTTCAACTGGTCAGCATCCTGCGGCGATGAAGGATGCCGTATGCTCGCCCGGTGGCGCCACCATCAAGGGCGTCGTTGCGCTCGAGGACGCCGGCATGCGCAGTGCCCTGGTCAAGGCAATCGACGCAACTCTCCAGTAAAACCTTCCATTTAGGGACAGGTTTATTTTGGCAGGTTTTTCCTGCGGTTTTGTCGTATATGCGAAAAGCGCCCCGCAACCGGATCGTTACCGGTTGCGGGGCGCTTGCATTTGCCCAGATAAAACCGACCAAAATAAACCTGTCCCTTTTTGGCAGGTTAGTCCCAGAAGCTGTCTTCCTCATCCTCGGACTTGGGCCCGCGGTCGACGTACATCTTATGGGTGCGCTTCTCCATTACAAAGGCAAGAATCGCAAATAACAGGATGCCGCCGGCGAAAAGGATGGCAAAACCGGTGCGGGTGCCAAACAAAAAGGAAAAAACTGCGTCCATTGGGTGCCTTCTTGCGTAGTTGAGTTGGGTCGTAAACGCTCATAAGTATATACTTGCCCATACATGTACAAGGTTGCAACCTAAATGGAATGTATATCGCCGGAGGATCTAATGCTTGATATCAAGTTTGTTCGCGAGAACCCCGATGCCATCGATGTCGCCATGGCTAACCGCCAGACGTCTTGGGATCGCGAGAAGTTCTTTGAGCTCGACGACGAGCGCCGTGCCGTCATCACCGAGGTCGAGGAGCTCCAGGCCACGCGTAATGCCGAGTCCAAGAAGATCGGCGCCCTGATGAAGGAGGGCAAGAAGGACGAGGCCGAGGCCGCCAAGGAGGCCGTGCGCGCCGTCAACGAGAAGATTGATGGTCTGGCCGAGCGCCGCACTGCCCTCGAGCAGGAGCAGTACGACTTCATGGCTCACCTGCCCAACATTCCCTGCGAGGCCACGCCGTACGGCAAGGACGAGGACGAGAACATCGAGCGTCGTCGTTGGGGCACCCCGCGCGAGTTCGACTTCGACTTTAAGCCGCACTGGGATCTGGGCACCGACCTCGACATCCTCGACTTCGAGCGCGGCAACAAGCTCTCCGGCAGCCGTTTCACCGTTCTCGGTGGCGCCGGTGCCCGCCTGGAGCGTGCCCTCATCAACTTCTTCCTCGATACGCACACCAGCCGTGGTTTTAAGGAGTGGTGGCCGCCCATCGTCGTCAAGCGTCAGACCATGTTTGGCACGGGTCAGCTGCCCAAGTTCGAGGATGACGCCTATCACGTCTCGGGCGACAACTTCCTGATCCCTACCGCCGAGGTCGTGCTCACCAACCTGCACGCCGGCGAGGTCCTCGACGCCGACACCCTGCCGCGCCGCTACACCGCCTTCACCCCCTGCTTCCGCGAGGAGGCCGGTTCCGCCGGTCGCGACACCCGCGGCATCATCCGCCAGCACGAGTTCGACAAGGTCGAGATGGTCAAGTTCGCTAAGCCGGAGGAGTCCGACGAGGAGCTCGAGAGCATGACCGCCGAGGCCGAGTACCTGCTGCAGCAGCTGGGCCTTCCGTATCGCGTGATTAGCCTGTGCACCGGCGACTTGGGCTTCTCTGCCCGTCAGACCTACGACATCGAGGTCTGGCTGCCGAGCTACAACGCCTACAAGGAGATCAGCTCCTGCTCCAACTGCGGTGACTTCCAGGCTCGCCGCGCCAACATCAAGTATCGCGACCCCGAGAACTTCAAGGGTTCGCGCTACCTGCACACTCTCAACGGTTCCGGCCTGCCGGCCGGCCGCACCATGGCCGCCATTCTGGAGAACTACCAGAACGCCGACGGCACCATCACGATTCCCGAGGTTCTGCGTCCTTACATGGGCGGCCTCGAGAAGATTGAGCCGGTCGCGTAACTTGGCTGCATAGGGGATATGCAAGGGCGCTCCTTCGGGGGCGCCCTATTTCGTACGCAGGTCCATACCATGCCGTGCGGACAGCTCAATAGAAAACACACGAACAACTGTTCTGTATACAGCCATCTACCTGCTATGCTTTTGCTAAATAAGAGCGAGAGAAAGGGGACGCGATGGAGCTGTTTGATGATCGGGTGGTTTTGTTTGAGAGCGACGAGGGCGGGGAGTACCTGCTTGTAACGTGTGAGCCGTCTGGGATGGGTGGCCTGGTGGTTCGGCAGACGAGTGAGGGTCCGTTGACACAATGGTGCTTTGAGGAGTCGCCGCATGTGGTCGAGACCTTTGTGACGCACGAGGGACTTGTGGCGCTGGAGCACTTCTATGGAGTTGGGACTTCCAACCAGGTCGCGCGCATGCTGAGCATCTCGTTTGCCGATTATGATTGTGCCCAGCGGGTGAGATCGCTCCTGAGGGAACTTGATGCCAAGTTCGACGTGATCGAAAAGCCAATCGATCGTACGGGGAACAGCGGTATATGCGGGGCAGCATGACAAAACTGCGTTCCACAAAAAAGTTTAAGATTGTGCTTGACTCCAATAAGCTAAAGTGGTTTTATATGTCTTGCGCTGCGGCGTTACCTCAGCTGGATAGAGGGTCTGACTACGAATCAGAACGTCATAGGTTCGAATCCTATACGCCGCACCATTTGAGATTAAAGCTCCCGGCAACGGGGGCTTTTCTTTTACGCCAGCTTGAGTGCTTTCGTCCAAAGGGACGATTTCCTGTCGACTCGTGTAAGATTCCGAGTAGGTGTCGCGGCCCGTCCGCGACCACTCCTTCTCTCAACGACCGATCAGGGTGATATTTCGTGGCAGAGCGTCCGACATACAGGCTCAGGTTTCTCGATCCCAAAAAGCGCTTTCCGGCGATGCCCGAGCAGCCTGCGGGGCGCTCATATGGCGTGGTCTGGAAACTCTTTGGCGAGGACCAGCATGAATCTTGTTATGTCGTCGAATTCGTTGGCAAAAGTCATGTGTCGCTTTTGGGCTACGTAAGCGTTTCGGGTGAGGTGTACAAGGTGGACCGCCCCGTCTGCGAGGCTCCGCTGCCCAACGATCCCGACATGGAACTGGTCCTTGACGAGTCGGATTCCAGTATTGGTGAGATTATGGTAAGGGAAGCCAACGGTGCAATGCGCGCGTGTGCGCAAACTGCCGGCTCTCCCGAAGGCCCCATGCGCGAGCAGTCCGACCACGAGACATGGAATTCGACCCGCGCCCTTCCTTACGGCGAGTTCATGGCCTCGATGTTCTTGCGCTACGTGATATTTGCCAACTCCGAAAGCGCTATTGTGAACACGGCGGACGCCGGCGGACTCGACGAGGGTATGCAAAACGTAGTCGACAAGATCAAGCTCGTAAAGTTGCCCGAGCCGGTCGAGGTGTTTTTGGGCTTTAACACGGCACCGCTCCCCGATGCTATCGAGACGCTGCTTTACCGCGTTGACCATGCCGAGAATCCGAGCGGTATCGAGCGCTATGCCGCCGCCCTTATGAGCGAAATTGACTTGCCCCGCCTGCGCACCATCGCTGCCAAGTCCGAGATGAGCCTGGCTCGCATTGATCGCTCAAAGATTTTCTATCTCAATTTTGATCGTAGCCTGCTGGACCAGGACGAGATTGACATGCTGCTTGCCGTCGAGTGCCGTCTCAACCGCCTCTCCGGCATCCTTGAGCGCATCGGGGCCGGATTGGTCCCTACGGCATCCTCGCCGAGCCTTGAGGGCTGCGCGCTCTTTGATGCGTGGCATATCGCCAAGACGACCAACGATGTTCCCCGACTGCTCGATACGGCTTCGAGCGATAACCCGTGGGGCAAGCCGGGTACGGTGGCTTGCCAGCCGGGCGGCGAGTGGGACGTGCGCACCCGTTTTGCGCGAATCGTTGAGGCGCTCAACGTGGTCACGCGGCTCGACTATACCTATCGGGCAAACGTTGCCGAGGGGATTATGCTCGTTCGGTTTGGGCAGTCTGTCGTTGATGCCATGCCGCAACGTGAATACGACGCTCAGGATGACGCCTGGCGCGAGCTGGACGAGGACACGCGGGCGATCTGGGCCGCGGAGCACGATGCGCGCGTGGCACTCACGCTTGCGGCAGCGTGTTTTGCCGCGGGCACCTGCATCACGCGCTGCTATGTGCAGATTGCTGCTACCGACAGTGAGCAGGGCGAGCGCGTTGTCGCAACGTATTTCTTTGGGCGTGCGGCCTATCTGGCCGATTGCGTGCCTGTCGCCAAGGATCTTGAGAGCATGGACATGGACGATATGCCGTGCAAGCGTGTGCTTGAGGCGTATGAGTCAACCGCTCCGGAGACGATTGAGCCTGCGGAGGTTCATGCTCGTCCGCGTGATGACCATCGCACGCTGCCGCCGGCGCTGCGCAATCTGCTGCTTGCCGATACGGCTGACGAGTTGGAGGTCATGGAAGAGGACGACGACCCATACGTGGCCCGTGTTGTTGAATTGCGCGAGCAGGCAAAAGTCGACCGTACAGGTGCTTTTGAAGGCTTTTCCCGTCTTGTCGAGGAGTTGGAGGCTAAGTGCGCCGTCGCCGAGCTTTTGGCGACAGGTCCGGTTCAAACGCAGTTTTGCGATAACCAGCTGGTGCGCATGGTGCTACCGGTGTTGGAAGAAGACCGCTCGGTGCGGATCCTTCGTGCGCCCGATGCGCTGTACTTTGCCCAGCACGAGATTTGCAGCTTTTACGCCGAGCAAGAGGACTTTGAACGAGCACTGCCCGAGGTGCGCCATCTTTACGATCTGGCGCGCTCGTCCATGCAATCGCACTTTGCGCTCATCAACGTGCTTGCGCGTCTGGAGCGCTTTGACGAGATTATCGAGGTGGCGCGCCACGGCCTACGTATTGCCAGCGATCGTTCTGCAATTGGCTACCTGTTCTACCGCTTGGCGTTTGCCTATTGGAATTGCGATCAGCTCGACCTGGCGCTGGCTTGTTACCGTCTGGTGCCGCGCGGTGAGGAATCGGGCAGCAGCGCGCTGGAAGAAATGCAGGGCCTTATGAACGAGATGGGCGTCAGCGAGCCTCCGACGTTCGAGGAAGCGGTCGAGACCATCCGCAAGGCTGGACTCGAGCTGCCGCCAGTGTCCGCCGTGACGAATCAGCTTGCAGATGCCGCTGTTCAACTGGTCGACAACGGCTTCTTTTTCCTGGCACGCGGTTGCATCTTCCAAATGTGGCGCACCATGGGCAACGACGAGCTCGGCTCCTTCAACCGCTCGCTGGGGTAGGCGAAGCCTCCAAGGAGGAAAGGATGCTAGGCAATTAGAAAATTTCCTCTTGCCCATCCTTGGCTGTTTGGTTACTATAGAACGGCTGTTACGGAGAGCTGACCGAGAGGCCGAAGGTGCTCGCCTGCTAAGCGAGTATGCCCCAAAAGGGCATCTGGGGTTCGAATCCCCAGCTCTCCGCCAGTTTAACTTTAAAGAAGGGTCCCATCGGGGGCCCTTTTTTATTATCGAGAAAGGGCGCTGGGGATTCGAACCCTCAAAAAAAGGAGGCATCCTTTCGGACACCTCCTTTCAGCGAGTGTATTGTTCTTCGACCTTACACCTCGGGTGCCTTGGCTACGGTCTCGCTCTCGGCTGTGAGCGGGCGGTTGTCGATGCGGCGGCCCAAGCGATCGAGCTTCACGAGCAGCCATTCAATGGGATTCGGCCCTGCGCCTTCCTCGTCGGCAACCAGGTCCATGACGGCGACCTTGGTGCCGTCCTGCTTGAGCGTAACGCTGCCCACCTTGTCGCCCACATGCACCGTGCCCGAAAGATCGTCGTAGCTAACCTTTTCGGTCACCTCGCCGGCAAGGGAAAACACGGTCGCTTGCGCCGTAGGATCGGCGAGCGTGGCGTCGATCGTCTTATCCGTCCAGTCGGTTTGACCAATGCGCGCCATGAGCGGGTTGCCGTTGGCGGTCTTTTCCTGCGTGTTGGCGATCGCGACCGTGACCTTGTGGCCGTAGTACCAATTGGCAAGGGTTGCGGTATCGGTAAAGCGCTGGTCGGTGGTGGTGGAGTTCAAAACGACGGTGTAGATCTCGTCGCCATCGCGGTTGTAGGCACCCGTAAAGCAATAGCCTGCATCGTCGGTGGTGCCGGTCTTGCCACCGATGTTGCCATCTTGGCCCAGCAAATAGTTATGCGTGTCCATGGAATGCGAATGGTCGGTGCCGTCGGCGCCCGTGACCTCGATCCAGGAATCCTCGCTCGCTACGACCTCACGGATCGTGTCGTTTTTCATAGCCTCCTGCATCATCAGCGCTACGTCGTGTGCGGTTGAGTGCATATCGCCAGCCCACTCATCAAAGTCCAGACCATGCGGGTTTTCAAAAAGCGTACCGGTGCAGCCGAGCTTCTTAGCGCGCTCGTTCATGGCCTTCACAGATGTGGCCTCGGCGTCTTTGGTCTTAGGGTCGATCTTCTTGCCCACATATTCGGCGAGTACGATGGCGGCGTCGTTGCCCGAGGGAATCATCAGGCCGCGCAGTGCCTGCTCCACGGTAAGCTCGTCGCCTTCGAGCAAGCCGGCGGTCGAATTACCCACGGTGGCTGCGGCGTTGCTCACCGTGACCTTCTCGTCCATCTTGCAATTCTCGACGGTTAGGATTGCGGTCATGACTTTGGTGATCGAGGCAATCTTGACCTGCTCATCGGCGCCGCGCCCATAGTAGACGGTGCCGTCTTTGCCCATGACGAGGGCATTGGTCGCATCGATATCGGGCAGGTTTTCGGCCGTGATGCCGCGCGCATCGGCGGTTTTGCCGCAAACATTGTCGGTCGTGAGCACTTGGGCGCCGGCGACGGTGGGCGCACCAGCGGCAAGGGCGATAGCGCAGACAAAGCCGGCGGCAAGCTGGGCTGAGCGCTTTGCAAAAGAGGTGAGGGACTTCACGGATTTCGCTTTCGACGGGATGGTCTCTTCTGGAACTAGAGTATATCGTTTGCCGGCGTCGGCGATCATCGCGTGCGTGCGTGGCCCACATCCGCTCCCGAACGGGCACAAGGGTGCTTAAGGCCGACTTAATCACCCACGCTTGTTGTGTGTGGCGTGCGTCGCCTCGGGCATAATGGAGCGCGAGAGGAGCACGCATGAACGAGCGCATACTGGTAGTTGATGACGAGAAGGCCATCGCCGACTTGGTTGGTATCTACCTTACAAAAGAGGGCTTTGATGTCCAGATTGCCTATAGCGGGGCCGATGCTGCCAAGGCGATTTTGGAGCAGGAGTTCGATCTGGCGCTGCTGGATGTCATGCTGCCCGATATCGATGGGTTTGAGCTGCTGCGTACGATCCGTTCCAGCCATACCTATCCCGTGATCATGCTGACGGCGCGCGATGCCCAGCAAGACAAGATCGGGGGCCTTTCGCTTGGCGCGGACGATTACGTGGTTAAGCCGTTCCGTCCGCTGGAGCTCATCGCGCGCGTGCACGCTCAGCTTCGCCGCTACACCAGCTACGGTAGCCGTGCACAGGCGGCCGAGTCGCCGACCATTCAGCTCGACGGCTTGGAGATCAACCGCGACGCTCGTTCCGTGACGGTGGACGGTGCACCGGTACGCCTCACACCCACCGAGTATTCAATCTTGCTGTATCTGGTCGAGCATCGCGGCAGCGTGGTGGCCGTGGAGGACCTGTTCCGCGCGGTGTGGAACGAGGACTTTATGCCCGGCTCCAACAATACGGTGATGGTGCATATTCGCCACTTGCGCGAAAAGATCGGCGACGACGCACAAAAGCCACGCTTTATCAAAAACGTCTGGGGCGTCGGCTACATCATCGAATAACGCTTTTCGCTTGTGAGGATCTTGATATGACAAAAGACGATAGGCAAGCGTTCGAGGTGCCCGATCGGCTCTTTGAATACGTGAGGTTGGTCGTCGACAACCGCGCGCTTGCAACGGTGCTGCTCTTTTTGCTGAGCCTGCTGCTGATTGGCATCGACAACATCGTCGGAATCTTGGCGGTGCTGCTTGTCGGCTTTTTGCTGATCGATCGATTTGAGATCGTGTGCCGCTGCGTGGTGATTGGCGGCGCCGCGTGGGCCATGACGTTGGCGATTGGCGCCATGGCGCTCGGCGGCATCGAAGGGCCGGTGCTGTTCGATGCCGGCTTTGTATTCAACATGCTTGGCTTTGTGCTGGCGCTTGCCGCGTGCGTGCTGTTCTTGTGTGGCCGCGCCCTGTACTACCAGGGCTACGAGCAGGGCGAGCAGCATGCCGATTGTGTGCTGGCCGCTCGTATTCAAGATCGCCTGATCGATCACCCCGACACCTGGGATAACATCGACGGCGACTTCTTGGAGGTCGAGGGCGCCCTTAACCGCGTGCGTGACCGTGAGCGCAAGGTGCAGCAAGCTCTGCGTGACGAGTCGCATCGCAAGGACGATCTGGTCACGTACTTGGCACATGACCTACGCACCCCGCTTGCCAGTGTGGTGGGCTATCTTTCGCTGCTGCAAGAGGCTCCTGAGCTGCCGGTTGAGCAACGTGCGCACTTTACGGGCGTGGCTCTCGACAAAGCGCACCGGCTCGATGCGCTCATCGAAGAGTTCTTCGATATCACGCGCTTTGACTTCCACGATATCGTGCTCACGCGCGGCTATGTTGATCTGGGGTTGCTGCTGGCTCAGGTGGCTGACGAGTTCTATCCCATCCTCAACGAGCAGCATAAGGAAGCCCAAGTTGATATTCGCGAGGACCTGACGGTGCTCGTGGATGGCGACAAGATGGCTCGCGTGTTCAACAACATCATGAAAAACGCCGTCGCCTATAGCTATGAGGGCTCGACTATCACGATTGAGGCCGGGCGCCAAGACGATGGCGGCGTGCGCGTTCGCTTTATCAATCAGGGCGATCCTATCCCTGCGGCTAAGCTCAAGGTGATCTTTGAGAAGTTCTATCGCCTGGATGCGGCGCGTGCGACCAATCGCGGTGGTGCCGGTCTGGGCCTTGCTATTGCCAAGGAGATCATCGCGGCACACGGCGGTACCGTTGCATGTGAATCGACGCCCGAACACACGATATTCACCATCGAGCTGCCCGCCGCATAGCCAGCGTGCCCTTACAAACACTTGACAATGCGCTCACGTGCATATGAGCCGCGATTTCTACTATCGATACTGCTGAATTGATATCGATGTGGAGGTATGCGGTATGACGGCTGCTGCGGCTGTGGAGCCCACGGAGCTTGAAGAACTCATGGAAGCGCAGGCCGAGGCCGCGCACGAGCGCGAGGTTGGGGATGCGACTCGCCCCACGGCAGAGGATCTTGCCGCCTCGCCGACGCGCATCGACGTCGAGGGCCTCGACCTGTTCTATGGCGACCATCATGCGCTCAAGGACGTGAATATCAAGATCCGCGACAAGCAGATCACCTCATTTATCGGGCCTTCGGGCTGCGGAAAGTCCACGTTGCTGCGCTGCTTTAACCGCATGAACGACGGCATCAAGGATTGCCGTATCGAGGGCAAGATTGCGCTCGACGGTCAAGATATCCTGGGCGATTACGACATCTGCCGTTTGCGCCAGCGCGTGGGCATGGTGTTCCAGCGCCCCAACCCGTTTCCCATGAGCATCTACGACAACGTCGCCTATGGGCCGCGCGGTATGGGTGTGCGCGACCGCGTCGTGCTCGACGAGCTGGTCGAGGACTCCCTTCGTCGCGCTGCGCTATGGGATGAGGTCAAGGACAAGCTCAAAGAGTCGGGTCTGGGTCTTTCGGGCGGCCAGCAGCAGCGTCTGTGCATCGCCCGCGCCCTGGCGGTGGAGCCCACCGTGCTGCTGATGGATGAGCCCACCTCGGCCCTGGACCCCATCTCCACCTCCCGTATCGAGGAGCTGGCGGTGGAGCTGAAGCGGCATTACACCATCGTCATCGTCACCCACAATATGCAGCAGGCACTGCGTATCTCGGACCGCACCGCCTTCTTCCTGCTGGGAGAGCTGGTGGAGTACGGCGACACGGAGACCATGTTCTCCACGCCCAGCGAAAAGCGCACCGAGGATTACATCACCGGGAGGTTTGGATAATGCGTAGTCAATTCGATAAACAGCTGGCCCAGCTCCACCGCGAGCTCATCGAGATGGGCGCCCTGTGCGAGCAGGTCATCGCTCTGTCCTCTCAGGCCCTCACCAACCGCGATACCGCCCTGGCGGAGAAGGTCGCGCCCCTGGACCACGAGATCGACCGCAAGGAGCGCGACATCGAGAACCTCTGCCTGCGGCTCCTGCTTCAGCAGCAGCCGGTGGCCGGCGACCTGCGGCAGATCTCCGCTGCCCTGAAGATGATCACGGACATGGAGCGTATCGGCGACCAGGCCGACGATATTGCCGAGATCCTGCTCTGCCGCGCCGGCCGGCCTCTCAGCGCCGGCGACACCCTGCGGGATATGGCCCGGGCCACCATCCGCATGGTCAGCGAGAGCGTGGACGCCTATGTCCGGCAGGATGTGGACCTGGCCCAGCAGGTCATCGCCGCCGACGATGAGGTGGACGGTTATTTCGACCGGATCAAGGCCCATCTTATCGACCGTATCGCCAAGGACGTGGATGACGGTGAAGCCACACTTGACTTACTGATGATCGCCAAGTATTATGAACGTATCGGCGACCACGCCACCAACATCGCCGAGTGGGTGATGTTTTCCGTCACCGGCGTGCACAAGACCGAGGCCACTTGAGCCAAAAGGAGGGACCCCACATGATCTGGTGTGTAGAGGATGACGCCAGCATCCGTGATATCGAGCTGTATGCCCTGCGCTCCGCCGGGCTGGAGGCCGAGGGCTTTACCGACGGCGCCGCCTTCTGGAAGGCCCTGCAAAGCGAAAAGCCCGACCTGGTGGTGCTGGACGTGATGCTCCCCGGCATCGACGGCACGGAGCTGCTGGGCCGTATGCGCGCCTCCACGTCCCTGCGCCGCATCCCGGTCATTATGGCCACCGCCAAGGGCGCGGAGTATGACCGCGTCCGGGCGCTGGACGGCGGCGCGGACGACTATCTGACCAAGCCCTTCAGCGTCATCGAGCTGGTCTCCCGGGTCAAAGCGGTGCTGCGCCGCTGCCAGCCGGAGGGGGACAGCTCCATCCTCCGCAGCGGCGAGGTGTCGCTGGATACCCGTGCCCACACCGTCCTGTCCGGCGGCGAACGCGTCGACCTGACCTACAAGGAATACGAGCTGCTGCGCCTGTTCCTCAGCCACCCCGGCACGGCCTACACCCGCGACCGACTGATGGAGCTGGTCTGGGGCATGGATTACTGCGGCGAGAGCCGTACCGTGGATATGCACATCCGTACCCTGCGCCAGAAGCTGGGCAAGGCCGGCGCACACATCACCACGGTCCGCGGCGTGGGCTACCGTTGGGAGGAGACCATATGACAAAAAAGATATTTCGCTCCACCGTGGCGGTGGGGCTTGCGGTGCTGCTGGCCAGTCTGGTCATTATCATGGGCGCACTGTACACCTATTTCGGCCATGTCCAGGAGCAGCAGCTCCGGGATGAGCTGTCCATCGCCGCTGCGGCCATGGAGTCCGGCGACGGCGAGGCCTATCTGTCCAAGCTGCACTCCGACAATTACCGCATCACCTGGCTTCGCGCCGACGGCACGGTGCTCTATGATACGAAGGCTGACGCTGCGGCAATGGAGAACCACGCCCAGCGCGAGGAGGTCCGTCAGGCCCTGACCAACGGCACCGGTGAGTCCAGCCGTTACAGCGCCACTCTGCTGGAAAAGACCCTCTACTACGCCCGCCGGCTGCCGGACGGCACGGTCCTGCGCCTGTCCGCCAGCCGCGTCACCATGGGCGTGCTGCTTCTGAGTATGCTCTCCGCCATCCTGGCGGTCATCGCCGTGGCCCTGATCCTCTCCGGCATTCTGGCCGGCCGCGTGTCCCGCCGCATCACCCGCCCCCTGAACACCCTGGACCTGGAGCACCCCCTGGAAAACGACGCCTACGAGGAGCTTTCGCCCCTGCTGCGCCGACTGGAGCACCAGCGGCGTCAGATCGACGATCAGCTGCGTTCTCTGCGCCGCCGGTCCGAGGAGTTTGAACAGATCACCGCCAGCATGACCGAGGGCCTGGTACTGGTGGATAACGGCGGCACCATCCTCAGCATGAACCCTGCCGCCTGCGCCGTGTTCCACACCGATGCGGCCTGCGTGGGCCAGCCTCTGCTGACCGTGGAGCGCGGCAGCGCCGTCAGCCACGCCCTCCACGATGCCATGGACACCGGCCACGGCGAGACCCGTATGGAGCGCGACGGCCGCGAGTACCAGTTCGACATGACCCGTATCCAGGCCGACGGCGAGGTGGTGGGCGCGGTGCTGCTGACCTTCGACGTCACCGAGCAGGCCTACGCCGAGCGCAACCGCCGCGAATTCACCGCCAACGTCTCCCATGAGCTGAAGACCCCGCTTCAGGGCATCATCGGCAGCGCCGAGCTGCTGGAGAACGGCATGGTCCGGCCTGACGATGTGCCCCGCTTCGTGGGCCATATCCGCGGCGAGGCCCAGCGTCTGGTGACGCTGATCAACGACATCCTCCGCCTGTCTGAACTGGACGAGGGCGGCAGCCTGCCCACCGAGCCGGTGGAGCTGCTCTCCCTCTGCACCGACACGGTCAAGTCGCTGGAGAGCGCCGCGCAGCAGCGCCAGATCACCATGACCGTCACCGGCGAGGCCGTTACGGTCCCTGGCGTCCGCCGTCTGCTGACCGAGACGGTCTTCAACCTCTGCGACAACGCCATCAAGTACAATAAGGACGGCGGCAGCGTCGCCGTCGCCGTGGGCCGTGACGGCCCCGACGCCGTGGTCACGGTGGCCGATACCGGTATCGGTATCCCGCCGGAGCACCAGGGCCGCGTCTTCGAGCGCTTCTACCGCGTGGACAAGAGCCACTCCAAGGCCTCCGGCGGTACCGGATTGGGCTTGTCCATCGTCAAGCACGCCGTGGCTTATCACCACGGCACCGTCACGCTGGACAGCCGTGAGGGGGAGGGCACCACCTTTACCCTCCGCCTGCCGTTGGAAGCGTAAACGCGAAAATGCCCGCCTCTGCGGGCGGGCATACAAAAAGACCACCCGATAGGGTGGCCTTTTTTGTCATAAATGCGCCTTTGCATGGGCACAGATGGCGTCAAAGGTCTTCTGACTGATATCGTGTTCGATCTTGCAGGCATCTGTCTCCGCCGTAGCGGCGTCGATGCCCAACGCCATCAGGAATTTCGTCAGCGTGTGGTGCCGGTCCAGCATACGCTCGGCGATGGCCATACCGCTGGCCGTCAGGGTGATGAGTCCGTCCTTGTCCATCGTGATATAGCCGTTTTCCCGCAGCCGTTTGGTGGCGTAGGTCACGCTGGGTTTTGTCACGCCCAGATGCTCGGCTACGTCGATGGAGCGAATATATCCATGTTGCTGCTGCATCATCAGCATCGTCTCTAAATAGTCCTCGGAAGCGCGCAGTATCTGCATAAAAAGTATCACCAACTTTCCCCAATACACTTTTAACAGCATACCACAATTTTCACAAACTTACAAGTGCGGTAAAAAAATTTCGTTCTCCCTATTGACAAAGAGGGTTTGAGGTATTAAACTGTGCCATAGGTTAAGGGAGGCTAACCGTCGTGGTCCGCTATGGACCGGGAAAGTCCTTTCAAAACCGCTTTTTTCAGACACAGGGTTAGCGCAAGCTAACCGTGAAACGGAGGGATATACATGATGCCTTTGATGCTGGCAGACGCCGGAACGGAGCAGCTCATCCACAAGGTGGGCGGCAGTCCGGAGGTAAAAAAGCACCTGGAGGACCTGGGCTTCACCCCGGGCAGCACCGTCACGCTGGTGTCCGCCATGGGCGGCAACGTCATCGTGAAGGTCAAGGAGTCCCGCGTGGCCATCAGCGAGGAAATGGCCCGCAAGATCATGGTCTGATAGCCGCGCCAAGCGGTTATTGTATTTGAGAAACAGAAATATCACATAGAAGGAGAGCAGAAGCATGAAAACATTGCGTGAAGTCAAGATCGGCGAGACCGTCAAGGTCGTCAAGCTCCACGGCGAGGGCCCCGTCAAGCGCCGTATCATGGATATGGGCATCACCAAGGGCGTGGAGGTCTATGTCCGCAAGGTAGCCCCTCTGGGCGATCCCATGGAGGTCACTGTCCGCGGCTACGAGCTGAGCCTGCGTAAGGCCGACACCGAAATGATCGAGGTCGAGTAATGACCTGCAGTACCGTGTTCCGGTGCCGGAAATACGTCCGTTATTTAAATTCATCTGTATATAGGTTCAACAAGATTAACCGGAAGGAGAGACACTATGGAAAAACAGATAAAGATCGCGTTGGCAGGTAACCCCAACTCTGGCAAGACCACCCTGTTCAACGCGCTGACCGGCTCCAACCAGTTCGTGGGCAACTGGCCCGGCGTTACGGTGGAGAAGAAAGAGGGCAAGCTGAAGAAGCACGATGACGTGGCCATCATGGACCTGCCCGGTATCTACTCCCTGTCCCCCTACACCCTGGAGGAAGTGGTCGCCCGTAACTACCTGATCACCGAGCGCCCCGACGCCATCCTGAACATCATCGACGGTACGAACCTGGAGCGTAACCTGTACCTGACCACCCAGTTGACCGAGCTGGGCATCCCCGTGGTTATCGCCATCAACATGATGGACGTGGTCCGCAAGAACGGCGATAAGATCAACGTGGAGGAGCTGAGCCGTGAGCTGGGCTGCAAGATCGTGGAGATCTCCGCCCTGAAGGGCGAGGGCATTATGGAGGCCGCCGAGGCCGCTGTGCAGGCCGCCAAGTCCACCAAGACCGTTCCCATGCACACCTTCTCCGGCCCCGTGGAGCACGCCATCGCCCACATCGAGGAGGCCGCCGTACATAACCTGCCCGAGGAGCAGCAGCGCTGGTACGCCATCAAGATCTTCGAGCGCGATGACAAGGTGCTGGATCAGCTGAAGATCGACCCGACCGTCATGGCCCACATCGAGGAGGACATCAAGGCCGCCGAGAAGGAGCTGGACGACGATGCCGAGTCCATCATTACCAACGAGCGCTATGTGTACATCGCCGAGATCATCAAGGCCTGCTACAAGAAAAAGAACGCCGGTCAGCTCTCCGCCAGCGACAAGATCGACCGGGTCGTCACCAACCGGTGGCTGGGTCTGCCCATCTTCGCCGCGGTGATGTTCCTTGTGTACTACATCTCCATGGTCACCGTTGGCTCCGCCGCTACCGACTGGGCGAACGACGGCCTGTTCGGTGACGGCTGG
>CAJMRD010000038.1 GCA_905215725.1 uncultured bacterium
AAACCCACCGGCGCGGCCCGCTTTTTACGCACGCTGTTCGCTTGCGAATCGAAGGTGAATACTTTTCCCGGTACCTAGTACTGCTCGATGCCCATGTAGCGACGAATCTCGGGGCTGTGGTCGAACACCTTGCCGCGGGCGGCACGCAGCTCGCAGCTCATCGCGTAGAAGAAGATCGGCTCCAGGTACGAACGCACGCTGGCAGGCACTTCACCCACGCCGTACTCGAGCGCATCGAGCACCATGACGGTATCGGTGTGCGTGTTGAGGAACGCAAGAGCGCGCTCCTCCATGGGGCGGCACTCGCCCGATCCGAGCTGCACAAAGTAGAACACGCCGGGCTCGGTGGCTTCGAACGGGCCATGGAAGTACTCGCCGGAGTGGATGTAGCAGCAGTGCTGCCACTGCATCTCCATGAGCGAGCAGATCGCCATGGCATAGGTCTGGCTAAAGTTGGGGCCGGAGCCCAGGATATAGAAGAACTTGTGCTGCTGGCAGAGCTCGGCAAAGCGGGCGCCCAGCTCGGCGTTGACCTTCTCACGGGCGGCGGGCAGCAGCGCATCCATCTGCTTGAGGCCCTCATACATGTCGGCGAGTGCCTCGTAGCCTTCCTGCTGGTCGAGCAACTCGGCGGCGATCAGAGCGCCGATGCCCTGCGGCACCTCAGCCTGCGACACACCCTCACCCCACGGATAGACCCAGGTAGTCCACTTGCCGTTGTCGATCTTTGAGCCCTCGCAGTCGGTAAGGGCAATGACCTCGGCACCGGCGGCCAGCGCCATCTCGCAGCCGTCGACGACCTCCTGCGTGTTGCCGCTGTGGCTGCAGGCGATGACGAGCGACTTCTCGCCAAGACTCTTGGGAGCCATCAGGCAAAACTCGCGCGCCGTGTAGACCGTCGAGGTAAACGTGGTGGCCTCACGCTTGAGCAGTTCGTTGGCCGGCATCAGGTCGATCATCGAACCGCCACAAGCGATCCAAAAGACGTTCTCGATCTTGCCCTTGCGCTCGATGATTTCCTGAACCAGATCGTGTGCGTTCATGCTGATGCTCCTCCTTGTGGGGCGGCTTTGAACGACGACAGCTCGTACCTGCTGTCGTTCTATGTTGCCCTATTTATAGCACGTGTAACAACGCCCGTGAAGTCATCTCAGCAAATTTGTTCTATATTGTTCTATCTGTGGACGTTAGATGTCGAAGACATAGCGCGAGCCCACGATCTTTTGGCGGCCGAGCAGTAGAGGGCGCCCGCCGGCGTCGGTAAAGTAGGCCTCCATATAGAAGAGCGGCTCGCCGACCGGCACCTCCAGCAGCGGGGCCGTCTGAGTATCGGCAAGCGCAATCTCCACGGTGCAGGGGTCGGACTTGAGCGGCGCGCGACCCGAATGCTCGGCAACGAGCGCAAAGATTGAGTTATCGGTGAGGTCCTCGTCGGCCAGCGTCTGCAGGTAGGGATGGTCGGCAAGCACAAAGGCGTTGTTCTCGAGCATGACGGGGATGCCGTCGGCCGTGCGCACGCGCTCGACCACGATAAGCTCGCAGCCGGGCTCTACGCCAAAGAACGCCGCATCCTCGCGCGTCGCCGCAACCACCGTGCGCGATACCAGGCGCGCACCCGGCACCATGTCGTTGGCAGCGCAACCCTCGGAAAAGCTCTGAACGTCACCCTTCTGGACAATCTTGCGCTTGAGCTTGGGCGCGCACACGAACGTGCCCCTCCCCTGCTGGCGGTTGAGATACCCCGCGCGCGACAGCTCCTCGATGGCGCGGCGCACGGTGATGCGTCCCACGCCGTAGTACTTCGCGAGCTCCATCTCGGAAGGAATGCGCGAGCCGGATGCGTACACGCCACGCGCGATCTCGCCCTTTAGGTCGTCCATAACCTGCTGGTACAGCGGCACAGCGGACACCTCAGTGCGCTCGGTTTTATCATCGGATGCCATCGTTATGCTCCATTCCGTGCATGCTCGGACTCAAACTCTTCAATCGCCGCCATAAACTGCTCGCCAAAGGCGTCGGCCTTTTTCTCGCCGATGCCGTTGACCTGGATAAGCTCGTCGCGCGTCTGTGGGCGTAGGCGGCACAGGCCGCGCAGGGCCTTGTCGGAAAAGACCATGTACGGCGCCATCTCCAGCTCCGTCGAGATCTCCTTGCGGAGGGCACGCAGGCGCTCGAACAGCTCGGCATCGTCGCCAACACGCGGGCGCTGATCCAGCTCGGCCTCCTCGCGCAGCAGATCGACGGCGCGGCGGGCGCGGGCCGAGGCCTTGCGCTTGGACGCACGACGCTTAACGGTAAAGGCGAACGCCTCATCCTCGACCTCGACGGCACGCGGACCCAGCCCCACGACCGGGTACTGCCCCTGCGAGGTGGCCAGATAACCGCGGCCGCACAGCTGGCCGATGATGTCCTTGATGCGCCCGACCGATTCGCTCGACAGCTCACCGTAGCCGCGGTCCTCGTCCAGATGCATCTGGCGAATGCGCTCGGTGTTGCCGCCGTGGAGCACATCGGCGATGAGCGACTTGCCAAAGCGCATGGGACGCGTGGCCACGTAGCGCACGGCGGCGCGGGCCATATCGGTGACGTCCTCGACCTCGAACTGCGTGAGGCAGTTGCTGCAGTTGCCGCAGCTCTCGACGTCGTCCGTGGCGGTGCCGCCCGTACTGGCCGCGGCATGCTCGGCCGCGGCCTCGTCGCCAAAGTAGCGCAGCATGTATTCGCGCAGGCAGCCGGTGGTATTGCAGTAGCCCTCCATCTGGCTGAGCAGACGATATCGATTCTGGAGCGCCCACGCGCGCTGCTCGTCGTCGAGCGCCTCATCGGCAGCATCGCCGCGGTCGATCAGAAAGCGGCGCATGCGAAAATCGTTGCCGTTCCACAGCAAGTAGCAGCTGGCCGGGTCGCCATCGCGGCCGGCGCGGCCCGCCTCCTGGTAGTAGGCTTCGATGCTCTCGGGCACGTTGTTGTGGATCACGTAGCGCACGTTGGGCTTGTCGATGCCCATGCCAAAGGCGTTGGTGGCAACCATCACCTGGATATCGTCGTCGATAAAGGCGCGCTGGCTTTGGCGACGGGCGTCGTTGCCCATGCCGGCATGGTAGCGGCCAACGCGAATGCCGCTGGGGCCCAGTGCCTCGGCAAGCTCGCCCGCCAGCGCATCGACCGTCTTGCGGGTCGAGCAATACACGATACCGCTCTCGCTCGAATGCGCGATCACATAGTCGCGCACCCAGGCAGTCTTGGCCTTGTCGCCCATCTCCTCGCAACCAAAGTAGAGATTCTTGCGATCGAAGCCCGTCACCACCGTCGCAGGGTTTTGCAGGCCGAGCATCTGCTGAATGTCCGCACGCACGCGCTCGGTCGCCGTAGCGGTAAAGGCCGCCACGATAGGGCGCTGCGGCAGGGAATCGATGAACTCGCGAATCTGCAGATAGGCGGGGCGGAAATCCTGGCCCCATTGGCTCACGCAGTGGGCCTCGTCAATGGCCACGAGCGGCACGCCGATGCCGCCGTCCGCCGCGGCCTCCTGCGCAAAAGCTAAAAAGCGCGGCTCGAGCAGGCGCTCGGGCGCCACGTACATAAGCTGGTAGCGGCCCTCGCGCGCCCGCTTGAGCACGGTGTTTTGCTGAGCCGGCGTAAGGCTGGAGTTGAGATAGCTGGGTCGCGCACCCGCCGCGAGCAACGCACGGGTCTGGTCCTCCATAAGCGACAGCAGCGGACTCACCACAAAGGTGATGCCGGGCAGCATGAGCGCGGGCACCTGGTAGCAAATGGACTTGCCGGCGCCCGTGGGCATAACACCCAGCGCATCGCGGCCTGCAAGAATCGCATCCACCATGCGGTCCTGCCCCGGGCGAAACGAGGTGTAGCCAAAATAGGCGCCGAGCGTGTCAAGCGCCATCTGCTGCATGCTATCGGTCATGGTTTCCTAACGTCCAAGTCATCTGCCGCCGATTATACGCCGCCACGCGGACAGCAGCACACGGCCGCCGCCCAGACTAGTCGTTTAAGAACGCCCCCAACGGCTAAGGAGTGTCCCCAGGTGCCGGCAGAAAAGGAACGTCCCCAAGTGCCGGCCCGGCAACGCCGATGTTTTGGCGCGGACAGCGAAAGCCCGCCAGAGCGAGCAAGGTGCCTTGAAACGAGGTGGCATTGACCTTCTGGTCATGCCGCCGAAGTTGAAAGGCAGATTGCCGCTCTGGCGGGCTTGCAGCGTCGAGCCGTTGCGCGGTTTGGAAAACCGCGCAACTAGAGCTACATGACCATAACGTAGCGCGATCCCACGTAGTACTGCTTACCCATCAGGACCGGCTCGCCATTGGGACCCGTGAAGCCGGCACGCAGGTTGAGCAGCGGATCGTGCGGAGCAATGCCCAGCTCGGCCGCCTGCTCGGTATTGGCACGAACGGCCTCGACCGTGCGGTAGCCAACCGAAACAATCGGCGTTCCGCCAACACGCTCGACCTCGGCAAAAATCGACTTGTCCTCAAGATCGGCCGTCAACAGCTCACGGTAGGCATCAAACGGCACAAAGATGTTCTCCTCAAAGATGGGCTCGCCGTCGGCCGTACGTACGCGCTTGATATGCAGCAGCAGCGCATCCTTCTGCAGGCCAAAGAACTCCATCTCGTTTTGGCGCGCCGGAACGATCTGGCGATCGATCACGTGCGCACCGGCCTTCATGCCGTTGCCGGCACACAGCGCGGTAAACGTCTGCAGCGTCGAGGCGTGAAACTGGCGATTGATGTGCGGCGTGGAGACAAAGGTGCCACGGCCCTGCTGCTTAACCAGGTAGCCATCGGAGCACAGCTCCTCGACGGCGCGGCGCACCGTAATGCGGCTCACGTCGTACTGCTCGGCTAGCTCAAGCTCGGACGGAATACGCTCCTTGGGTGCATAAACACCTTTCTCGATCGCATCCTTGATTTCGTCGTAAATCTGCTGGTAAAGCGGTGCATTTTTGGGCGCAGGCATATCTAATCACTCTTATCGAAATATCGAAATAACTAATACGTATATAACGTCTAGTTTCATATTACCTCATAATGATAAAACGATACACCCTCCCTACCAAAAAGCGACAGCTTCATTTTGGTAGGTTTTATCTGGGCAAACGAGAGCCTCTCGAAAGCAACGGGGCTTTCGGGGGGCTCGTTCGGATGGGTTGCGCAGGACCGGCAAAATGCCAATACCCTACTTGCCGTCGTCCTGCTGCAGGCTGTCCTGTTCGCTGAGGCGCGCCTGCCTGCTGGCCATGCGTGCGGGCTTGTCGGGATCGGGAACGGCCGTGGGCATGGGCTCGTCGACATGACCACCCCACCAGCCGCCCACAAAGTTGAGCGTGTGGAACACGTTGATCACGGCGCCGGGATCAACGTCGCACACCAGCTTGATAATGTCCTGACTCTCGTAGGTCGAGACAACGGTGTTCAGCAGGTACATCTTTTCGCGGCTATATCCGCCGACGACCTCGGCGCAGCTAATGCCGTGCTGAAAATGGTTTACGTAGGCAGTCATGACCTCGTCTGCCTTGCGCGTCGTGATCTGCAGCGTCACGCGATCGTAGCGACGATAGAAACTGTCGATGGTCTTGGTCGAAATAAACTGGAACACGATGGAATACGCCGCCTTGTCCCAGCCAAACATAAAGCCAAAGATCGCCAGGATAAAGCAGTTGAAACCAAAGATGACGCCCCAGATGGTCTTGCCCGTGTGGTTGGAAACCCACAGCGCGATAAAGTCGGTGCCGCCGGTGGATGCGCCGGATTTAAGTGCGATGGCAGCGCCCAGACCCGAGACCACGCCGCCAAAAATGATGAGCATGATCTTGTCGCCCAAAAATGGAGCGAAGTGAAAGACGTTGAGGAACAGCGACGAGAGCACGACCTGCATCATCGAGAAGATGACGAAGCGCTTGCTAATGCCGCTCCAACATAGGAGCGCCACGGGGATGTTGAGCGCGAGCATGCCGAGCGAGATGTCGATATGAACGCCACCCAGCGAGGTAACGCGATCGAGCAGGACCGCGACGCCGGTAAGACCGCTCGGAAGCAGGTCGGCGGGCTGAATGAACGCCTGGATCAGAAATGTCTGGAGAACGGCGGAAATGGTGACCGCCACAGCAGTAATGGCGCGGCGGACGATGGTGAGGCGGCCGAGCACGAGCACTCGGTCCGTGAGCCGATCGATGGCGTTCGCCACGCAGGCTCCTTTCGAAGGCAGATGTAGTTGTGGGATATGTCCGCGATTGTAACATGGAGCGTGCGGGGACGCTTCAATTCACCCTCTCTCGACAACCAAAGCGGGACCAGCAACCCCACGACCAAAGGCCCAAATTACAAGTGAGTAGACTTTAAGCGACCTGCAGAGCACACCCAAAACCGCCACCCCTGTGACCTGCGGTTTTACTAGAGCAGATGCGCTTTGTGCTCGTCCTGCACCAAAAAGCCTACTCACTTAGTCCGAATCGAAGCCAAACGGATCCAAATAGATGACAAATAAAGCCAATCCGCGGCAAAAGACGCGTGAATCAGTGCTTCTCGCGGCGGATTGACGCTACAAAGCGGCCAAAATGTCGGTCAGATTATCGATAACGGCATCGGCTCGCGATTGATCGAGGTTGACACCCTCGTGCGGACGCAGCGCCAGGACGCGGGCGCCCGAGCGCTTGCCGGCCTCGATGCCCAAAGGCGAGTCCTCGATAACCAGGCACTCGGCAGGCTCCACCCCCAGCGCCTCCATGGCACGCAGGTAGATCTCGGGGTCGGGCTTAAACGCACTGCACTCGTGACCGCTGATGGTGTAGTCCAGCACATCGGCGATACCGGCAATCTCTACCAGCTCGTCAATGAGCTCACGATAAGACGAGCTCGCGATGGCACACTTCACGCCGCGCTCGTGCAGTGCGCGCATCACCGGCTCCGTCTGCTCGTTGAGCAGCTCGGCATACGGAACGGGGTGGTCCGGGCTGTAGACCTGCTTGTACTCCACGCGAAGGCGCTCGCGCAGCTCAACATCGTCGGGCACCAGCGCCTCCCAAATGGCCGGCTCGTTAGACCCCGAAAGATCGGGGATCTCGTCAAAGTGGAACCCCTTCTCCTCCATAAACGCCACGCGACGACGGTTGTAGAACCACTCGGTATCGACCAGCACGCCGTCCATGTCAAACAGCACTGCTTTGATCATACGCATCTCCTCCCACCTGCCAAATAGAGACAGGTTTATTTTGGTAGGTTTTATCCTGGGTTTTGCGACGCGACAGGCGTGCCCTCCCAAGAGCAAAAAAGGGGATGGGGCACAAACCCCATCCCCTCTCAATCAACCCGTAAGGTCTACTTACTTGTGATTAGTAGGAAAGCTTCCACATGTAGCGACGCATGGTCAGCGGGTGCTGACGGGCCTCGGCGATCTGGTTGCCGTACTCGCGCATAACGGCGAGGTGCAGCAGCGGGTTGAAGTAGGTGACGACGCTCGCGGGCACGGCGTCAGCCAGGCCGTAATCCTTGGAGTCGATCAGAGCGACCTTGGCGCCCATGCGCTCAAGGAAGGTGAGGGCGCGGGCGTCCATCGGACGGGTAGCGCCATCGGACATGAAGAAGACGTAGGGCTTACCCTCGGTGGAAACCTCGAACGGGCCGTGGAAGTACTCGCCGGTGTTGTAGGCGGCGGCGTCGATCCACTGCATCTCGGTGAACAGGAAGGCGGCGTGAGAGTAAGCCATCTTCTCGGAGGCACCAGAGGCCATGAAGTAAATCATCTTGTCGTCCTTGAAGTCCTCAGCGAACTTCTTGGCGAGCTTCTTGCAGTGCTGAGCGGCGTTCTCGCAGAGCTCGAAGACGTTGGTAAGGCCGGTGATCATGTCCTCGTAGTGGTCATAGCCCTCGGTCTGCTGAAGGATCTCGAGAGCAAGAGCGATGGCGTAGCCAGGCTTCTCGCACTTGGCAGCGTAGTTGGCATGGAAGCCGTGAACGATGACGTGGTCGGCGTCGACGGTCAGAGCGGAGCCAGCCTTGTTGGTGAGGGAGACGACCGGGCAGTTGTGCTTCTTGGCGGTCTTGTTGGCCTCGACGGTCTCGGGCGTGGAGCCACCGAGGGAGCAGGTGATCACGAAGGTGTGCTCGTTGACCCAGGAAGGCGTGTCGTAGTTGAACTCGTTAGCGGTGAAGATCTGAACGTTCAGCTTGTCCGTGTTGTTGGCCAGGAAGTACTTGGCAGGGTAAAGGTCGGACATGGAAGCACCGCAGCCGACGAAGGCGACGCTGTGGATCTCGTGGTTGGACAGGACGTCAGCGACGATCTGCTTAGGGAGGTTAAGGTCGATCTCGTACATCTGACACATTCCTTTCGATTTTTTGCGGCGCCACATTGCCGGGCGCTCGCAGGGTTACCGTGATTTGGACCGAGTCGCCGGCCCGTTGAGGATGTGTCAAAGGAACTGTCCCTTTGACACATTTAGGGATGGGAGCCTGCCTGGGGTATGGGATGTCAGGCAGGCCCCCGGGGGAAAGCGATTAGGCGCTTGGTCGCGACTAGGCCAGGATGCCGGCCGCGGAGAGGGCGATGCCGCCCACGATGGCGATCACGAGAAGCCAACCGGTGTTGACGTTCTTCTTGATGAGCCAGTACATAAGGCCGGTGAGGCCGAGGGAGATCATCTGGGGCATCATGCCGTCCAGGATGTCCTGGATAACAACGGTGCCCTCAGCGAACTGCAGCGGGGTGGTGGCGCCGATCAGCGTAGCGATCATGCCACCCACGGACATAAGACCCACGATGCCGCAGACATACATGAGCTTCTCCATGAGGTCGCCGCCCTGGAGCTTGCTCAGGTACTCGTGGCCGCCCTGATAGCCCATCTTGGCTGCGAACCAAGTGATCAGCACAGAGGGGACGATGGAGATGAGCATGGCTAGGATCGGGCCCATGATGGAGCCCTGCTGAGCCAGCTGAACGCCCAGGCCAAAGGCGATAACGCGGATGGTGCCCTGGAAGAAGGAGTCACCGATGCCGGAAAGCGGACCCATGAGGGAGGTCTTGACCGCGTTGATCGAATCGGGATCGAAGTTCTCGGGATCCTTGGCGTACTCCTCCTCCATGGAGGCGGAGAGGCCCAGGATGAAAGCGCTCGTCTGCGGGGTGCAGTTGTAGAACGCCATGTGACGGTGGTAAGCCTCTTTCTTAGCAGCGAGCTGCTTGGGGTCGGACTCGTCCGGATAGAGGCGATCGAGCGTGGGAACCATGCCGTAGAGGAAGCCCATGTTCATCTGACGCTCGTAGTTCCAAGAGGCCTGGATGGCCCAGGAGCGCCAGAAGAACTGGCTGACCTTCTTGTTCAGGGACACGTCCTTGGTTGCGGTTGCCATAGTGTGTTCCTCCTTAGTCTTCGTCGTCTTCGAGCGGATCGTAGTCGGAATCGACACCGGCGGCTGCATGGGAACCGTTGAACTTGAAGCCCATGAAGACGACAGCCAGGCACACACCGATCAGAGCGACCGCGATGACGGACAGGTTGAGGTAAGCGGCGAGCAGGAAACCGATGAACAGGAACGGAGTCATACCCTTCTTGATCATCATGGTGAGCAGCAGGGCCAAGCCGTAGGCGGTCATGATCTTGGTCGAAACGTTAAGACCAGTGGACAGCCACTCGGGAACCATGTTGACGATGGCCTGAACCAGGTCGGTGCCAACAAAGACGGCGAGGAAGATCGGCAGGAAGTACATGACGGCGTACAGACCGGAGCCGGCGCAGATGTGCATGCGGTAGGCGGTCTTGAACTTTCCGTTATCGATCGCGCTATCTGCCACATGGGTGAGGGCGGCGATGATGGAACGGAACACGATGCCGAGGAGCTGACCCAGGACGGCGACCGGGATGGCGATCGTCATGGCGGTCTCGGCGGAAGCATCGGTCAGGCACGCAAAGGCAGCGGCCACGATGCCGCCCAGGACCATATCGGGCGGAACGGCAGCGCCGACCTGCACCAGGCCCATGGACACGAGCTCGACGGCGGCACCGACGGCAAGGCCGGTGGGCACATCGCCCAGCAGCAGACCGACGAGCGTAGCGCCAACGAGGGGCTGCTCGAAGTTAAGACGACCGAGCAGGCGGGAGTCCCACATGCAGAACACGCCGACGAGGCCGACGAGCACCGCACTGATGAACGTATTCATACCCTTCTCCTTTCAGTCAGGCAAAAGCCTGGTTGATTACAGCTTGGCGTCGATGTCGACGCTCTGATACGTAGGGGTCTGCTGGACATAGAGCTTGATGCCCATGTCGAGCAGCTGGTTGACGTCGGCCTTCTGGGCGGCGTCGAGGAAGACGGAGCTGTCCTTGCCGCCGACCTGATCGGCACCGTCGTGGTTGGCGGTGGCGCCCAGGTTGATGGCGTCGAGCTTGTAGCCCTGGCAGAACTGCAGCATCTCGGCCGTGTTGCCAAAGACGAACATGACGCGCTCGCCGAGGGTGTTGAGCTTGTCCATCTTGGCGAGGGCACGCTCGACGGTGAAGACGTTCAGGCGCACGCCCTGGGGCTTGGCCAACTTAAGAGCGCCCTTCTTGATGTCATCGTTGGCGGCAGCGTTGTCGACGACGATGATGCGCTCAGCCTGGACCTTGGTGGTCCAGGTAAAGACGACCTGGCCGTGCAGCAGACGGTAGTCAAGACGTGCGAGGACGATCTTGGCGGGACCGGAGCTGTGACGGGACGCCTTGGCCTTCTTGGCGGGAGCCGCGGCGGCCTCGACCGGTGCGTTGGGGTTGGTCAGACCGGTGCGGGCCTCGTTGATGAGGGCCGCGAGCTCGGCGCCCTTGACGGGGGCGGGGCTCATAGCGAGCGTGAGCGCCAACGGGATGTTGAAACCGCTGACAACCGTGAACTTCGTGCCGTTCTTGGAAAGCTCGACCATGTTGTTGTTGACCGAGCTGCCGAGCATATCGGTCAGCACATAGACGGTGTCGTCCGCGTTGAACGTGGCGATCATAGCCTCAACCTTATTGGTGATGGGCTCCTTGTCGTCACGAGCAAGCGACACGACGTGGACGTTCGACACGTCGCCGAGAACCATCTCGAGCGTGTCTTTGGCGCCTGCGGCCAGGCCGCCATGAGATGCGAGAATGATCTGATTCATCTTGCCTCCTCCTTTTCGTTATGGTCATTATAACGTCTTATACGTTGCTTATATTGCTAATTAGTATAAAGACCGTTCGCGGGTGAAAATCGACCGTTGACGGGTTTAACGTACTTGAAACGTTGGGCTGGGTAGGCCGGCGCTAGCTGGATAACCCCAGGTCAGACCCTGCGCGCAATCCCCTATCGCACGAAGTACCAGGGGCTTTCCTGCACGGTGGGCTCCAGCGCGATGCCGGTGCGTTCCTTAAACAGATCCATGTCCTGCGATTTCTCCGTCCACCACGCATTGGGCTTAAAGGTCATGCTCTCAACGACATGACCGACAAACACACTGTTGCGCAGCCTGGAGAAGTCGGTGTTCATAATCAGGATGGACGCGAGCACCAGCACAATGCCCAGGACCTTGATCGCGCCGGCGGGCTCGGCATAGACACCAATGCCCACCAGTACGGTGACGACCGTCTCGAATGACATTACGACGGGAACTTTCGACGTCTCGAGCCCCATGGACAGACCCTGCATATATAAGATGTAGGCCACGGCTGTGGGGATGAGTCCAAAGCCAAGGAACAACAGCAGCAGCTGTGGCGACATTGCCGCGGTGACATCCGGCCACGGAGCCGCGATAGCTGCCATAACCGCACCGCCAAAAACAAAGCCCCAAAACGTGACAGCCAGCGGGTGGACCGTCTTGGTTGCTATTCGGCTAAACACCGCGAGCGACGCACCACAAAGGCCTGCAATCACGCCCGACGTGACGCCCCAAACCGAAAAATGAAAACCGGAAAGGTCGCCATTGGTCACCGCAAGCACGCAGCCAACGATGTTAAAGACAATGGCAACGAGCTTGTTAGGGGTCACGTCCTCGCGATAAAGCACGCGGCCGAGCGCGACGCCAAACACCGGCGAGGTGTAGAGCAGCACCGAGGCCGTGGACATGCCCACCTCGCCCATGCACTCGTAATAGCAGGTGTTAGCGGCGGCCAAACCGACGATACCGACAAGTGCGCAGGGAACAAGCTCTTTAGGGCTTGCCTTGAACAGGGCCAGCGGACCCTGAGCCACGGTAGACCCCTCACCCGGACGGCAGCCCATAAACATCAGAACCGGCGCCAAGATAAGCGCTCCGACCAACAAGCGAAAGGCCGCCATGCTCTGGGACGAAACGCCCATGGCCGCAATGCCGTTTACAAAGATTCCGATGCTGCCCCACATAAGCGCGGCGATCAGCACCAGCACATAGCCCAGATTGCTTTTCTTCAACGCAGCCTCCTCGGTATTGTTTCCAATATGTTTCACACTACGTTATAGTCGTTATATACATTTTTCAAGACACAAATCGGCGAGCGGAAAAATCTGCTCTACCGCTACAACCCATTGGTGCAAAGGGGTCAGGTTCATATGCGCCAACTTGGTGCAAAGTAACCTGTCCCCAATGACTAGGACTGTCCCCAAGTGCCGAACGTCTCCAAGTGCCGCATCTGGGCCAAGGCGACGCCGATGCTTTGGCAACGCCAGCGAAAACCCACCTGAGCGAGCAAGGTGCCTTGAAGCGAAGCGGCATTGACCTTCTGGTCATGCCGCTGAAGCTGAAAGGCAGATTGCCGCTCAGGTGGGTTTGCAGCGTCGAGCCGTTACGGCGTTTGGTAAAACGCCGTAACTAATAATCAAGCTTCCACATGTAGCGGCGCGTCATGTAGTCCTTGTGAGTAACGGCAGAGAGTGCACGCATATACACGTTGTTGAGGATCGGGGCAAAGATCAGGTGGTTGAAGTACTCGCTCACGCTGTCCTTGATGTCGTTGAGGCCGAGCTCCTTGGCGTCAAGCTGATAGACGCGCTCGCCACCGTACTGGTTGACGAAGCGGATGCCGCGCTCGTCGTTGCAGCGGCTGCGGCCGACGCTGATGAGCTGGAACAGCGAGGTACGCTTGTCCAGGATCTCGAAGGGACCGTGGAAGAAGTCGCAGGTGTTGATGGTGCAGGAGTCAATCTGCAGCATCTCCTGCACGTTGCAGATGCTAAAGACGTAGGCGGCACCAAAGAGCGGACCCTGAGCCATGACGTTGATGCAGGGCTTGTCGGCGTTCTGCTCGGCCCACTTGGCAGCAAGCGGACGGGTGTACTCGACGGCCTTGCGATAGATGGGGTCGACCAAGTCGAACGCGGCCATAGCGGTCTCGTACTCGGCATAGCCCTCGGTCTGCTGCGTAAGCTCCATGGCGATCATGGTCACGACGGCGGAGTTGGTGCGGCCCATGCAGGACTCGTCGACGGCCAAGCTGTCGTACTGGATCTTGTAGTCGCAGACCTCGGTGAGGCCGGACTCGTCAACATAGATGGCGATGGTGCTGGCGCCGTGGTCCTTGGCGACCTGGGCGGCGACGATGGTCTCCTTGGTGCCGCGCATGGACACGACGACGGCCAGGGTGTTCTCGTTAACGTAGGCGGGGGTTGCGTGCACGAACTCGTTGCTGGTGTAGCTGGAGCTCACGACCTGCGTGGCCTCGTGCTCCATAAAGTACTGGGCAGGATAGTTGCCGCCGTTGGATCCGCCGGCGCCAATCCACACGACGCGCTTGATGCCGCCCTTGTCTGCCTTGTCAGCCAAAACCTGGGAGACGACATCCTTAACCTGTTCCTGAGTAGTCATCGTGCATCAGCCTTTCTTCTCGTTTGATGCTCTCGATGGCATACAAGTTACATACATGTTTTGGTTATGTCGACTAGTTGTATGCTATATTTGACTTAGAAATTCTGCTGGTAAGGTTTTCGACTTCTCGTTACCAGCAGTTTTGTTGTTGTATTGAATACATGTTTGATTAGACTCGCATACAAGTTAGATACAGGTTGATCGCATGAAAGCTTCGTCTAAAAAGAAACTGGCCCAATACGAGCGCTTGGCGGGCATGCTGCGTGACCGCATCGCCGCCGGCGTCTACGCGCGCGAAGACAAGCTGCCGTCCGAGATGGAACTCATGGACGAATCGGGGCTGTCGCGCAGCACCGTGCGCCACGCCCTTAAGGTGCTCATTGATGAGGGCCTGGTGCGCACCGAGCGCGGGCGTGGCGCCTTTGTGGCCGACACGCCCGCGCTCCACGAGAACAATCTGGTGTTTTCGAGCTATACCGAGCAGGTCGAGGGCCAGGGCATGAAGCCCACCACGCGCACGGTGGACTCGGGCTTTACCAAGGCGGGCGGCAGCATAGCTAAGTTCTTTGATGCCGCCGTGGGCAGTAAGCTCGTCAAACTTGTCCGTCTGCGTTATCTGGACGATGCGCCACTGTGCCTGGAGACCACCTATCTGCCGCCAAGCTTTGGGTCGCTCATCGATCGCGATATCAACGGTTCGCTCTACGCCACGCTGCGTCAAGAATTCCATCGCGCGCCGGCACAGGGACATAAGACCTTTGAGGTGTGCTATGCCTCGCAAAACGAGGCGTTTTTGCTCAACGTCGAGCGCGGGCAGGCGCTGATCCTGATCACCGACTACGTCTACGACACCGACGGCCGACCGCTCCATGTCTCTAAGCGCATCCAACGCACCGACCGCGCCAAATACACCGAGCCAATCGGCTAACCTGCCAAAATAAACCTGTCCCTAAATGGTAGGTTTGGGGAGGTCGGGGAACCAGGTTGGTTTGGGTTGGTTGGGTGTGCGCTCGGCTAGGACCAACTCCATCCAGCACATGTCGTACCAGCGGCCGAACTTTTGGGCACAGCGATCGAAGGCGCCCACCAAGCGATATCCCATATGGGCATGGAAGTCCTGGCTATTGTGCGTTAGATACTCGTCGTCCTTGTCGTGCGGCACGGCGATGAGCGCGCACATGTTGGTGATGCCCATCGCGATCAGGCACTGCTTGAGCGCATCGTGCAGCTTGCGACCCAGCCCGCCATGGCGCACATCGCGTGCCAGGTAGATCGACGTCTCGACCGACCAGTCGTATGCCTCGCGGCTGTTAAGCGAACTCACGTAGGCATAGCCTACCGGACGCCCGTCCAACTCCATCACCAAATACGGATAGCGCTTGAGCGTACGCTCAATACGCCCGGCGAACTCCTCAACGCTCGGCACCTCGTATTCGCAGGTAATCGCCGTCTGGCGCACATACGGCTCATAGATGGCAAGCAACACCGGCGCGTCTTCGGGCGTCGCCAGGCGAATCGTCGGCTCGGACATCTCGGTCATACAACCCTTCTCCCTCAAAAACAAAGGCCGCCTTGCGCCAAACCCAGCGCAAGGCGGCCCCTCGTCATTACATCAGGCTACAGGACAGCCGCCAGCGCGTCGATGTCCTCCTGCGTCGTGGCCCAGCTGGTGCAAAAGCGCACCACCGTGTGGGTCTCGTCGTACTTTTCCCAGTACTCGATCGAGGCATGCTCGCGAATGTGGGCCATGTCCTCGTTGGGCAGAATCACAAACTGCTGGTTTGTGGGCGTCTCCAAAAAGAACTGGTAGCCGCGCTCGTGCAGCACGCGACGAAGCGTCTGAGCCGTCTCGATCGCCTGGCGACCAATCTCAAAATACAGGCCATCGGTAAAGAGCGCCTCAAACTGCACGCCCGTCAGACGGCCCTTGGCCAACAGCGCGCCGTGCTGCTTAATACGCGGAATGGGATGCGCCGGGGCGTGCATGCCGCAGAACACCACAGCCTCGCCGCAGAGCGCGCCGCACTTGGTGCCGCCGATGTAGAACACGTCACACAGCTGCGCCAGCTCGGGCAGGGTAATGTCGCACTCATCGGCCGCCAACGCATAGGCCAGACGGGCGCCATCCACAAACAGCGGAATCTCGCGCTTCTGGCACACTGCGTGAATCGCCGCGAGCTCGGCCTTGGAGTACAGCGTGCCGTACTCGGTCGATAGACTCACGTACACGGCGCCCGGGAACACCGTGTGCTCATAGCTCTCGTTTTCGTAGAACACCTGGATATAGTTCTCGAGGTCCTCGGCGTGCATCTTGCCCTCGTAGCCGGGGATGGTGAGTACCTTGTGGCCGCCAAACTCGATGGCGCCCGCCTCGTGGCAGGCGACGTGGCCAGTCTCGGCAGCAACGACGCCCTCGTAGGGCGCAAGCAGCATGTCGATCACCGTCGCGTTGGCCTGCGTGCCGCCCACCAGAAAAAACACGTCGGCATCGGGGGCCTGGCAGGCCTCGCGAATAAGGTGCTTGGCACGCTCGGTATGTGCATCGGTACCGTAGCCGGGCTGCGGCTCCATATTAGTGTCGACGAGCGCCTGCAGCACCGCCGGGTGTGCGCCGTGGGAATAATCGTTGTTAAACGCGAGCATGGCAATCCTCTCTTACCGGGTATCGGCCAGATGATTCAAACGGAGCTATTGTACGCCGTTGGGATAGGCAATACGCGCGGCAAGGCACTCAAGCGCCAGCACCAGGGCAAAGCCGCAGCTCACGTCACTCAAAAAATGCGCTCCGATCACGATACGGCCAAAGGCGACGAGCGCCGCGACCACAGCCGCCGTCCAAAAGACCACCCGGCGGCGCGACGGCTTTTCCTTAAAGGCCGCCGCGGGAAGCCCGGCGAGCATGAGGCCAATCGCCGCATGCGCGGTGTGTCCACTCGCGAACGACTTAAAGCCGTCCTTGATTACGCCGGCGGCGATATAGCTCCACTTGTCGGGGTTGCCAATCACCCACCACGGCTGAAAATTGAGCCCCGGCGTGACCTCGATCACGCGCATGCGCGGGCGCGACCACAACGGCTTGACGATCACGTTGAGGATAATGGCCTGAGCGACCCACACGGCAAGCACCATCAACGCCCAGCGCGTGAGCTCGTCAGGCTCGGTCGCGCGCGTGAGGCGATAGACGATAAGGTTGGCGGCGATCACCAGCACAAACGTCAGCACCAGCTGAACGGCAATGAGTTTACCGCCAACCCGCAGGGACGAAACGATCTCGTAGCCGGTCAGGCCAACGTTGACGAGGATGCCGAGCACGGCGAGCCATTTGCTCCCCTTGGAGTCGGGACGCACCGCGCGTACGAGCATAACGCCCGCGACGCTCGCCGTCAGCTCGAACGGCAGCTCGCCGGCCGCCTCGACAAAGCGACCGAACAAGCTGGATGAGTTAAACAGCATGCTCGAGATTTGGTAATCGAAGAAACTGCCCACGCCCAGACAAAGGCACAGGACAACCGCGATAATGGCGACATCTTTCTTATAGATGTATCCGAACATGCTTTCCTTTCGGTCGGGCGAAGGGTCGACCCGCAACGTGGTGGGGCAAAGATAGCTTTGTCCCATAAATACCCTTACAGGTTGAGCATAAGTGAGCGAAAACGTTCCATTTGTGGCAAGGTGGCCCGAAGGAGGAGGGAAGCGTACTTGCGTACGCGACCGACGAGTGAGGGTCAGATTGCCCAAATGGAGCGTTTGCAGCGTCGACCCGTTAGTCGTCGTCGCTGGCACCCAGCTGTTGCAGCAGCATGAGTGCCGCGGCCACGGGGCCGGTGCCGTCGTTGGCGTCGAGACCGCGACCCAGGCCGCTGCCCGCACCGGCGCCTGCCTTGTAGGGTACCGACAGTTTGCGGCTCTTGGGGAAGTTCACCGCGCCATAGCGGGTCTTAAGCTCAAAGGCCACCTTCTTGGGCACGTCAACGCCCAAAAACGTGATGCGGCCGCCGCTGAGCGTGACGCTCTCGAGCCCCAAGCGCTCGCCGCGGATGCGGATGCGCGCGCGGTTGAACAGGTTGAGCCCCGCCAGCGGCAGCTCACCGTGCGCGGCCTCGGTCTCTTCCTGCACCTCGTCGATGCTCTCCAGGTCCTCGGCCGCCGCGAGCTTACGGTACACGAGCACGCGCTGGTCCACCGCCGGCAGGTACTCCTCGGACAAGAAGTAATCGGCAGGCAGGTTAATACCCACGCTCGCCGCCTCCACGCCGGCGTCGTCATCGCCGCGCGCCTCGGCCACCGCCTGGCCCAGCATTTGCGTAAACAGGTCAAAGCCCACGCTCGACAGGTTGCCGTGCTGTTCGGCGCCCATAAGCGAGCCGGCGCCGCGAATCTCCAGGTCGCGCATGGCGATGCGCATGCCGCTGCCCAGGTCCTGGAACTCGGAAAGTGCGGTCAGGCGCGCCGTGGCCTCCTCGGTGAGCGGCAGCTCGCCCGGGAACATAAAGTACGCGTAGGCCTGCGTGGCAGAGCGGCCCACACGGCCCTTGAGCTGGTAGAGCTGTGCCAGACCCAGGCGCTGCGAGTCCTCGATGATGAGCGTGTTGGCCGTTGCGTTGTCGATGCCGCTCTCCACGATGGTCGTGGCGATGAGCACATCGATCTTTTTGGTCGCGAACTCGATCATCACGTCCTCGACCTCGCGCGGGCTCATCTTGCCGTGCGCCACGCCCACGCGCGCCTCGGGCGCGGCCTCGTGCACGCGCGCCACGGCGTCATCGATGGTCTTGACGCGGTTGGATACGTAATACACCTGACCGCCGCGGCCCACCTCCAGGCGAATCGCCGCGCTCACCACGTCGGGGTCGTACTCCCCCACGTGCACGATCACGGGACGACGCCCGGTCGGCGGTGTGGTGATTAGGCTCATGTCGCGCACGCCGCTCGTGGCCATCTGCATGGTTCGCGGAATCGGCGTTGCCGAAAGCGTGAGCACGTCGATTTGCTCGCGCAGGTTCTTGAGCTGCTCCTTGTGCTGCACGCCAAATCGCTGCTCCTCGTCGATAATCACCAGGCCCAGGTTCTTGGGGTTCACATCGGCCGAAAGCAGGCGGTGCGTGCCGATGAGCACATCGATCGTGCCCTCGGCAAACGCTTTGAGCGCGCGCTTCTGCTGCGCCGGCGTGCGGAAGCGACTGAGCACCTCGACCTCAAGGCCGAACGGGGCAAAGCGCTCAAAGAAGGTCTCGTAGTGCTGCTGGGCCAGAATGGTTGTGGGGCAGAGCACCATGACCTGACGGCCGGAGTCCACGCACTTAAACGCCGCGCGCAGGGCAACCTCGGTCTTGCCGAAACCCACGTCGCCGCACAGCAGGCGGTCCATGGGCTTGGGCGCCTCCATGTCGGCCTTGATGTCGGCGATAGCCTCCAGCTGGTCACGCGTCTCGTCGTAGGGGAAGCTCTCCTCCATCTTGATCTGCTCGGGCGTATCGGGCGGACAGGCGATACCGGTAATCGACGAGCGGCGTGTATACAGGTCGACCAGGTCAAACGCCAGCTTTTTGGCGTTCTTGCGTGCCTTGTTGGTGGCACGCGTCCAGTCGGCGGTATTGAGCCTGGTCAGGCGTGGCTTGTCGCCGTCGGGGCCAACATAGCGTGTGATGCGGTCGACCTGCTCGAGCGGCACGTAGAGCTTGTCGCCGTCGGCATATTCCAGCAAAAAGTAGTCGCGCTCCTTGCCGCCCACTTCCTGGCGCGCGACCTCGCTAAAGAGCGCGATGCCGTGGGTGGCGTGCACCACGTAGTCGCCCGGCTTAAACGGGAACGTGATCTGCGTAATGTCAACCTTGCGGCGGCTGCGCGCGCGGTTGGCATCCATGCGGGCGTTGAGGTCGGCAATCGAGAACACGGCCAAATTGGCGTCGGGCACCACCACGCCCTGCGGCAGGGCAGCGTCCACAAAGGTCACGCGCCCGCGCGAGATGGTGGGCACGGCG
>CAJMRD010000039.1 GCA_905215725.1 uncultured bacterium
CGGCCATTAAGGGTGAGCTCATCGAGCAGGATGAGGCCGCAGCCATGTTTGACTCGATGCGCACCCTCAACGAGGCCCCGATTCGTCTGGCCGAGGGACTCGAGCTTCACGGCTGCACCGACATTACGGGCTTTGGCCTGATCGGGCATGCGTGCGAGATGGCCGAGGGCTCGGGCGCGCAGATTGAACTTGCGTCGGGGGCGGTGCCGCTCTTTGACCAGGTGCTCGATATGGAGCGTCTGGGCATTATTCCTGCCGGTGCCTACCGCAACCAGGATTTCTTTGGCCCGCGCGTGACGGCCGACGATGACCTGGAGCCGGGCATGTTGGATGCGCTGTACGATCCGCAGACCTCGGGAGGCCTGCTCATCGCGGCGCCTGCTGCCGATGTGGATGAGCTTGCGTGCCGTTTGCATGCCGAAGGACGTATCGCCGCCGTCGTCGGTCGCGTGTGCGAGGCGGTGTCGGGCGGTCCTGCCGTCCACGTTGTCCGTTAACGACACGTTTATTGAATTATGCGCCGATTTAGAACGATTTATTCGAAAGGAAGAAGTTATGTCTACCAAAATTGAAGTCAATGCCATGGGCGATGCCTGCCCGCTGCCCGTCGTTAAGACGCTCAAGGCCCTCAAGCAGCTCGATGGCGAGGGCGCTGTGGTGACCTCGGTCGATAACGAGACCGCCGTCAAGAACATCTCCAAGATGGCTCAGGAGAAGGGTTGCACGGCCTCGGTCGAGAAGATCTCGGACGCCGAGTGGCACGTGACCGTCGCGACCGCCGGTTCCGTGGCCGTTGCGGACCCCGAGCAGGACGGCGCCGCTTTCTGCGACGCTGGTGCCGGCAAGGGCAAACTCGTCATTTCCGTCTACACCGACTGCATGGGCCGTGGCGACGATGAGCTGGGCCACAAGCTCATGAAGGCCTTTATCTTTGCCGTGACGCAGCAGGAGGAGCTGCCCGCGACCATGCTATTCTACAACGGCGGTGCCAAGCTCACCGTCGAAGGCTCTCCGGTGCTCGACGACCTTAAGGGTCTGGCCGAGCAGGGCGTCGAGATCCTTACCTGTGGCACCTGCCTCGACCACTATGGCATTAAAGACCAGCTTGCCGTGGGCGAGGTCACCAACATGTACGTGATCGTGGAGAAGATGGAGCAGGCCGTGCGCGTTGTGCGCCCGTAGCGTATTGGTTGGAGTTGCCATGAGGGAGAAGCGCCCGGCGCTTGTCATCACGTTTCCCACCACGGCGGCCGCCATGGGTTGCGAGTCCCTGTGCGTCGCTCGCGGCCTTCCCGGGCGAACGATTCCCGTACCCGGGGAGGTCGCTGCCGGCTGCGGTCTGGCGTGGAAGGCGTTGCCTGCCGATGAGGAACTGCTGCGCGGCGAGCTTGCCGCGGCGGGCGTTCCCACCGAGGGCTTTACCGTGATCGATATGTGGGAGGTCGTGCGATGATCTACCTGGATAACGCGGCGACGACCATGCACAAGCCGCAGACGGTCATCGATGCCGTGACGCAGGCGATGTGCTCGCTCGGCAATGCCGGGCGCGGCGCCACGTCGGGTGCCCTCGATGCCGCTCGTACGATTCACGCTTGCCGTGCCAAGCTCGCGCGCCTTTTGGGTTGCCCGCGGGCTAACCGTGTGTGCTTTACGCCCAACTCCACGGCGGCGCTCAACACCGCCATCAACGGGGTGGTGCGCCCCGGCGACCATGTGGTCACATCGGTGCTCGAGCACAACTCCGTGCTGCGTCCGCTCAACCGCCTGACGGCAGAGCAGGGTGTGACGGTTGAGCATGCGGGCTGTGATACCAACGGCGTGCTCGACTACGACGAGCTCGAGCGGCTGGTTACGCCCGGTACGCGTGCTGTGGTGGTGACGCACGCCTCCAATGTGACCGGCAACGCGGTCGACATTGCGCGCGTGGCGGCCATGGCCCATGCGGCCGGCGCGCTGGTGATCGTCGACGCCTCGCAGTCTGCCGGCGCGATGCATATCGATATGCAGGCCATGGGGCTCGATGTTGTGTGCTTTACCGGCCACAAGGGGCTCATGGGTCCGCAGGGGACCGGCGGCCTGGCCGTGGCGGAGGGCATTGACATGGCTCCGTGGGCCATGGGCGGCACCGGCGTGCACAGCTTCGATGCACTGCAGCCGCTTGAGTGGCCCACGCGTCTTGAGGCGGGCACGCTCAACGGCCACGGCATCGCGGGCCTTTCTGCCGGTCTCGACTTTATCGAGGCCCAAGGCGGAGTCGAGGCGATCGCGGCGCATGAGCGCGCGCTTGCTGAGCGTTTCCTCGCTGGTGTTCGCGAAATCCCCGGCATTGCGCTCTACGGCGCCTTTGACCAGCCGTCGCGCTCGGCGATCGTGTCGCTCAACGTAGGCGATATCGATTCGGCTGAGATCTCGGACGCGCTCATGCAAGGGTGGGGGATTGCGACGCGCCCCGGTGCCCATTGCGCTCCGCTCATGCACCACGCGCTGGGGACCGAGCGCCAAGGCGTGGTTCGCTTCTCGTTTGGGTATTTCAACACGGACGAGGAAGTCGACACCGCGATTGACGCTTTGCGCGATTTAGCCTGCTAAAGCGTATATACTTGCGGGACGGGTCTTTTGCCCGTCCCGTTTTTGTTTCGACCCGAAAGGTGTGCCTATGGCCTCATCCGCTCCGCGCGGTCTGCGCTCCGACCATGTCGTCACCGTCGGCATTGCGCTGTTCTCGATGCTCTTTGGCGCCGGTAACCTCATCATTCCACCGTTGCTGGCACTTCAGGCCGGCACGGCTACGCCGCTTGCCATGATCGGCTTTTTGATTGCCGCTATCGGTTTGCCCGTTATGGGATTTATCGCCGTCGCGCTCGCCGGCACGGCCCGCGAGCTGGCTGGGCGCGTGCATCCCAAGTTTGGCGAATTCTTCGTTGCGGCGGTCTATCTGGCCATCGGCCCGTGCCTGGCCATTCCGCGCACAAGCTCTACGGCGTTCGAAATGCTGGTGCCGCTGCTGCCCGAGGGCGTTTCGCTCGGTACGGCACGTCTGGTGTTTGCCATCGGGTTCTTCGTAGTCGCGTTTGTGCTCACGCTGCGCCCCGGCGTCATCACGCGCGTGCTCGGTCGCATTACGGGCCCTGCGCTCATTGCGCTTATCGTGCTGGTCGTGGGTGCTGCCGTGATCTCGCCGCTGGGACCGGCTGCCGCGCCTCAGGCTCCCTACGATGCAGGCGCCGCCGTGCAGGGCTTTCTGACTGGCTACCAGACCATGGACCTGCTCGCGTCGCTCGCCTTTGGCATCATCATCGCCGAGACCATCCACGAGCTGGGTGTTACCGATGACAAGCGCGTGGCCTTCGAGATTTCGCGTTCCGGTGTGATCGCCGGCGTGCTCATGGCCATCATCTACTGCGGCTTGGGCCTTGCCGGTATGCAGCTCGGCACCGTGATGCCCGACGCTACCAACGGCGCCGCCATCCTCGCCCGTTCGGCCTCCATGCACTTTGGCCTTGCCGGCACGGTCGTGGTCTTTGCGATCTTTTTCCTTGCCTGCATGAACGTGTGCATCGGCCTCATCAGCTGCTGCTCGCGTTACTTCTGCGAGACGTATGTGGTCGAAGGGGGAGCGGAGGCTTCCGAGGAGGCCATGCGCCGCCCCTTCGCAATTCTCTCGTTTGTGTTCGCAGCGTTTTCGTGCGTGCTTTCCAACGTGGGCCTCGACGTGATCCTTATGTTCTCGGTGCCTATGCTCAATGCCCTGTACCCCGTTGCCATTGTGCTGGTACTTATGGGCCTGGTTCACGGCTTTTGCGACGCACATCCGCAGGTGTGGGTCTGGGTCGGCGGTGTGGTTGCCGTGCAGAGTGTAATCACCTCGGTCCGCGATGCGTTCTTTGCGGGCGCGTGGCTACCGTTCGATGTGCTGCCGCTGGCGGACATTGGAGCCGCGTGGGCGCCGGTCGCTGTGGTGGCGTTTGTGATCGGTCTGCTCCATAGTCGTTTTGTTGCACATTCGAGGAGCTAAGGCATCAATGCTTGCACAGGCGGGGAGTCTCCCCTATAATTTCCTTCGCTTTGGGACACGCAAGGTTTAGACCTTAGCTGCTCAACACCTTCGGGACGTGGCGCAGTTTGGTAGCGCGCCTGCTTTGGGAGCAGGATGTCGCAGGTTCAAATCCTGTCGTCCCGACCATATCTTGCGGGCGTAGTTCAATGGTAGAACCCCAGCCTTCCAAGCTGATGACGCGGGTTCGATTCCCGTCGCCCGCTCCATAAGATGGATAAATGGCTCTGATTCTTTTTGGGACCAGAGCCATTTTCATATACATGCCGGACCCCACATCCCCTCCTAAGTTGCGGTGAAATAGTTCCTGGATTAGCCGCAAAAGCTGTTATTCAGGAACTATTTCACCGCAACTTATTGAGACCGAGCGGGCTGGGTCGATGATGGGTTCTGTTGTCGAGAAGATGAGGGCAGCCGGTCAGGAGTCTGCGTAGGGCTTTGTGGTTGGTATGCCGTAGCCGCGCATCATGGAGCCGAACGCTTTGACATCGTAGGTGTCTGAGAGCTTGAAATGAATGACGTTGTGGCCCATGGCACGCAGGTTCGCGTCGCGCACGAGGGCAGCTCGATAGGTTTTTGCCGCAGTATGTTCCGGATCATTTTGGGCATCGTCCTCAAACTTGCCTAGTCCATGCAGCTCAGCCAGCATCCAAGAGCCGTCTGGCATCTGCCAGCCGTAATCTGCCAAATAATAGCCGGCGTTTCCCGGTCGAGTGATTTCAACCTGAAGTTCGGGAGCGGCAACTCCCGCCAGAATCATTGCCGCCCGTGCCTCGGATTCTCCACCGTTATCCGATCTGCCATCCATGTGTTCAAAAACGTCAAATGCGCGCGCAATGCCGTGCAGTCCGCGACAGTTCGCTTGTGCATATGCACGCAATTCTTCACGCTCGACACCGTACTCACGAGCCAACCCGTCGACATAGCCTAGTGCATATCGAAAAGCGCTCGTTCGGGCGATGTCGACCACCGTGCGATATGGATCCGTTAACGTAAACGGGCCGAGCTGCCATACGTCGCCCGGCCGCCAGCGTCGGTATTCAACGAATTCGTACATATCGCGTCTGGTGGAACGCGGTAGCAGCACTTGCACCCTGTCGAGAAGCGAATATGCAGAACCGATGCCATAGAGCAGTGCCGCCGTTGCTCCACAAAACACGGCATCCGGTTCAACGACAGCAATAGCGGATGCCAATTGAAAGATTCGATCTTCGACGCAGAGGTCATTCCAATACGCGGGATCAGCGTAGACATGGTTGTAGAGTCGAATAATCATCTTATTTTGCATGAGCGCGTAGGCACAGCGTTCGTCCCATTTTTTGGTAGCTACAAACAGGTGCCCGCCATGATGGGCCTCGAATAACCGGAAGAACAGCTCTGCTTGCGGTTTGGAACAGCGTTTATCATGACTCATTTTCGACCCCATGGTCTCGAGGGGGAGTGAATGACACTACGCTATCCCATATTTGGTCCGCCAGACCTTGCCATGAACTGACCAAAAGCTTGACGGGGCAGGTCAGAGCCATGAGCCAGAGCCAAACATATCGGCAAACGGTTGATTAGTGCCCCTCGGTGGCACTAAAAACCACCCTTACAGAAAGTTGCGGTGAAATAGTTCCTGAAAAGCTCGAATAAGCCTAAATCCAGGAACTATTTCACCGCAACTTAGGAGGGGATGGGGCTAGTGGCGGGATTGGTGGCGGAGCTTGTCGATGGTGGAGTCGGTGCTTCGGCTGCGGGCTTCGGCGGCGCGGTCGCGGGCGTCGGCAGCGGTTTGGCGCTTGTGGCGGTAATCGATCATGCCTTGGATGATGGGCTTGCCAAAGCTCACGACATCATCGTTGTAGATGGCGGTTCGGGCTGCGAGGAGGCAATCGGTAAAGTCCATATGCGTTTTACCAAAGAGTTTGATGGCAAGGGCGACAACGGTGGGCTCGTCGACCATGACGTCATCGAGCAGCCTTCTCATGGCCGTAGCAATCTCAACGCGGGGAACCTTATAGACGTCGCGCAGCGTGACCGCGACGCGCGTGATGATTTCGGGGTAGACGCGAGCGGTGCGTGTGGCGATGACCTTGGCAGCGCGAGGTGACAGAACTTCGTCGTCGTCAAGCAGGTAGCGTAGGATGACGGTCTCGTCGATGATGGTGCTACTCATGGATATCTACTTCCTCGGGACCCAAAATCGAATCGTCGCTTTCCGTGGCAAGGTACTCAATCCAGGCATTGCGCTCCTCGGCGCGGCGATTGGGGTCACCATATGCTTTGAGCGATCCATAGGCGGCGGTGCCGTCCTTTGAGCGCACGGCGACCGGCTGAAAGGGGAGCTTGCGCATCAAAATGCTCTGCGCGACAAATAGACGGACGGCCTCGGCAAGCGATGTGCCCATGGCGTCGTAGAGGCGCTCGGCATGCTGCTTGTCCTCTTCGCGAATGCGCACCTGCAGGATGGCTCGTTTTTGCGTCGATGACATCACTGCCCTCCCTTAGCTAGCGTGCAATATAGTCGGTCAAATGCGGTATATATCGATATCTTAGAATCTTATAACCATTACTTTATTTTACTCAAGTAAATAACCATTAACACGAATACAAGCGTAGTACATCCAAAATGAGAGCGCGTAAAAATCTCTGAGGCGTACGCATGTAATACACTCACCTTTATAGCTTCTAGAGAATAATTCCAACCTGCCAAAACCCCTGCAATACACCCGTATTGCAGGGCCTATGCTCGCGTTGGCCCCCTGCAACTGCGTATATTCAACCTGTATACCGTTGGAGAAATTCTACCGAGTGCCTGTTTCGCCGCATGCGCTCGATGCGTCGATGCCGGACCACGGGCGGTCCGGAACAACGTCGACAGGGTCTCTCCGGCAAGGGATTCAGGAGGGAGTGAACAACATGGGTAATAAGCGAGTCGTAGCCGATTCTTCGCGCTGCATTGGGTGTCAAACCTGCATGGCGGCGTGTATCGAGGCGCACGACATCCCCGGCAACATCGCCGCGCCGCGCCTGCGCGTGACGCGTACGTACGAGATCTCCGCACCGGTGGCTTGCCATCACTGCGAGGATGCCCCGTGTTCGAAGGCCTGTCCTACGGGCGCCTTGTTCTTTGATCCAAAGAACCATCGTATCGGCGTCAACGAGGACAACTGCATCGGCTGCAAGAGCTGCGTCATGGCATGCCCCTTTGGCGCCGTGAGCGTGGCGACCACGCAGGTTCCGGTCTTGATGGGCGACGTTCGCGTGGGTTCGCAGACCAAGAGCTTCGTGCTCAAGTGCGACCTGTGCGTGGACCGTCCCGGCGGTCCGGCGTGTGCCGAGGCGTGCCCGACCAAGGGCCTCACCCTGGTAGACGAGGAACGTTTGGCAGAACTGACTGCCGAGCGTGCCCGCGCCACCATCGAAAACGAGGCGTAAGCGTTGGGGCGACAGGCCCAATGATTGTCAAATTAGTACCGAGTAATCGGTAGCAGAAAAAGGAAGGAGGGTGTCATGGAGAAGCATAAAGTGATCTGCCCGTATTGCGGCGCCGGTTGCCAGTTTAACCTCCTGGTCCAAAACGGCCAGGTCGTGGGCACCGAGCCGCTCAACGGCATCACCAACCAGAGCGAGCTGTGCCTTAAGGGCATGAGCGGCTATGACTTCATCAACGACACTAAGATCTTGACTCCTCGCGTACTGCACCCGATGATCCGCCGCACCAAGGGCGCGGATCTTGAGCGCGTAAGCTGGGACGAGGCACTGGATTTCACCGCATCTAAGATGCAGGCCATAATTGACGAATATGGTCCTAACGCTGTCATGACCACCGGCTCTTCGCGAGGCGGCGGCAATGAGGCGAACTACGTCATGCAGAAGTTTACGCGTGCGTGCATCGGCACCCACAGCGTAGACAACTGCGCCCGTACTTGACACGGCCCTACTGTCCTCGGTCTGATGGACACGGTTGGTTCAGGTTGCATGTCATGCTCCATCCCCGGTATGGAGGATGCGGGCTGCATTTTCCTCTTCGGCTATAACCCTGCCGATTCGCACCCCATCGTCGCAAGGCGTATCGTGCGAGCCAAAGAAAAGGGTTGCAAGATCATCGTCGCCGACCCGCGCCATATCGAAACCGCGCGTATCGCCGATCTCTACCTTCCGATCAAGAACGGTTGCAATGTTGCGTTCCTCAACGCCTTTGCCAACTGCTTGGTCAACGATGGCCTCTACGACAAGGAATTCGTCGCCGAGCACACGAACGGCTTTGACGAGTGGTGGGAGACCATCAAGAACTACACTCCCGAATCCGTACAGGACATCACGGGTGTCGAGCCCGCGCTGATCCACCAAGCTGCCGAGATGTACGCCACGGCGAAGCCCTCTGCCATCATTGGCTGGGGCATGGGCGTATGCCAGCAGAAGCAGAACCTGAAGACGGTGCACACCATCGCCTCCATCGCCTGCGTTGCCGGCCAGATCGGCAAACCCAATTCCGGTCTCGCGCCCGTGCGTGGCCAGAATAACGTCCAGGGCTCCTGCGATATGGGCATGCTGCCCAACCTGTACCCTGGCTACCAGAAGGTCACCGACCCGGCAGTGCGCGCCAAGTTTGCCAAGGCTTGGGGCGTGCCCGAGGAAAAGCTCCCGCTCGAGGAGGGCTACAAGCTCACCGACCTGGGCCACCTGGTCGACGAGGGCAAGGTGCACTGCTTCTACAACTACGGCGAGGACCCGGTGCAGACCGAGCCCGATTCGGCCGGTATGCGCAAGACGCTCTCCGAGCTGGACCTGTTCATTTGCCAGGACATCTTTATGACGCAGACGACCATGCTCGCCGACGTCATCCTGCCTGCCACCTCTTGGGGCGAGCACGAGGGTGTCTTTACTGCATCCGACCGTAGCTTCCAGCACTTTGACGCAGCCGTTCCGCCCAAGGGCGAGTGCCGTCACGACTGGGAGATCTTCGCGGACCTGTCCACGCGCATGGGCTATCCCATGCACTATGACAACACCGAGCAGATCTGGAACGAGTGCATTAGCCTGTGCCCCAACTTTGTGGGCGCGACCTACGAGAAGATGGCTCCCGAGGGCGGTTACGCCCAGTGGCCGGTCAAGAGCACCGATGTGAACGACCACGGTACGCCCGACATGTTCGCTGGTGGCAAGTTCACCACCAAGGACGGCCGCGCCAACCTGATGGCGCACGACTGGGAGGCGCCCTCCGAGCTTCCCGACGATGAGTACCCGCTCATCCTGTGCACCGTCCGCGAGGTCGGCCACTACAGCTGCCGCTCGATGACCGGCAACTGCAAGACGCTGGCGCTGCTTGCCGACGAGCCCGGCTTTGTCCGCATGAATCCCGCGGACGCCCAGGCGCGCGGCATCAAGAACGGCGACATCGTCTCGATTCACAGCCGCCGCGGCCAGGTATACAGCCGCGCCGACGTGAGCGACCGCATCAATAAGGGCACGGTCTATATGACCTACCAGTGGTGGATCGGCAAGTGCAACGAGCTGACCATTCACAAGGTCGACCCGGTCTCGCATACGCCTGAGGACAAGTTCTCCGCCTGCCAGGTCGACGCCATTGCCGACCAGGTCTGGGCCGAGGGCGAGGTCGAGCGTCAGTACACCGAGCTCAAGCAGGCTCTGGTGGACGCAGCCGCTCCCCAGGACGTTGAGCCCGGTGCCGCCAAGTTCGACGACGAGACGCACGTGAACCAAATCGTGTAGTCCCGTTCTCGTTGGCTATTTGGGCCGGGCGTCCCGTACGTTCGGGAGCCCGGCCCGTTATTTTGAAAGGAAGTGGGGATGAACCGCTTCATCGACATCAACCCGGAGAGGTGCATCGGCTGCGGAACATGCCAGTCCGCCTGTGCCGACGCCCACCGGATGCAGGGTCTTCAGGATACGCCGCGCCTGGCGCTCGTGAAGACCGGCGGTATTTCGGCCGCCCTTGCCTGCCACCATTGCGAGGGTGCCCCCTGCGCCGAGGTTTGCCCGGTGAATGCCATCGAGCACGATGGCGATCGCATCCACGTCAAGGAGCAGGAGTGCATCGGGTGCAGGCTGTGCGCCATCGCGTGCCCCTTCGGAGCCATCCATCCCGATGGCACGTCTATCGCCGGTGTCGCAGGCATGTGCGACCCGACGCCTTCGTATCCTAAGTCCCCGAGCAGCCTGCTTACGTGGGCTCCTGGCCAGTACACCTGCGCTATCAAGTGCGACCTGTGCGCCTTCGATCCGGACGGCCCGCATTGTGTGGCGGCGTGCCCCACCAAGGCGCTGACCGTCATGGGCGGCGCGGCCGATCGCGAGCTCGACGAGGCCAAGCGCCTGCGCTCGATCGAAAACGGTCCCGTCGTCGACGTTACCGCTGTGGCCCAGGGCCTCTCCGAGAAAGCAGAAGGGAGCGTAAACAATGGATAGCATGACGCTGTTTATCGCATCGCTTGCCGTCTCGTGCATCGGTGCGCTCGCCTCGGTTCTGCTGATCAAGGCCGATAACGCCGCCAAGACCGCCGGCTGCCTTATCGGCGCCGTCGCGGCCGTGCTGTCGTTCATCGCGGGCCTCGAGGCCGTGCTTGGCGACGTTTCGTCCCTCAACACGGTCTTCTTTTTCCCGTTCGCCCGTCTCGAGCTCTTGCTCAACGGCCTTGCGGGCCTGATCGTGGTCCTCATCTCAATCCTCGCCTTTGCGGGCTTCATCTACGGTCTGTCCTACTTCGATGAGTACCCGGGCAAGGTCGGGCGCGCCGGTTTCTTCATGAACACCTTCGTCGCCTCGATGATGCTCGTCATCACCGCCGACAACGTGTTCTGGTTCCTGGTCGCCTTTGAGCTCATGTCCCTTACGAGCTACTTCCTTGTCGTTATCGAGGAGAACAAGAACTCCATTAGGGGCGGTTGGCTCTACTTCGTCATCGCGCACGTGGGCTTTGTCCTTATCATGGCGAGCTTCCTGCTCATGACCAACGGCGTGGGCGGTTCCTTCAGCTTCAGTGATTTCCGTACGCATGACTTTGGACCCGCCGTCTCCTCCGCGTGCTTCGTCCTCGCGTTCTTCGGATTCGGCGCAAAGGCCGGTATCATCCCGCTGCACTCCTGGCTGCCCCAGGCGCACCCCGAGGCGCCGTCCAACGTGTCCGCCCTCATGTCCGGCGGCATGATCAAGATCGGCATCCTGGGAATCCTCAAGGTCGGTCTCGACCTGCTCGCGGGTTCGGGCGTCCAGCTCTGGTGGGGCCTCATGGTCCTGGTCTTCGGATCCATCTCGTCGGTCCTGGGCGTCGTCTACGCCCTCCACGAGCACGACATTAAGCGCCTGCTGGCCTACCACTCCGTCGAGAACATCGGCATCATCTTGCTCGGTGTCGGCGCGTCCATGACGGCGCACGCCCTGGGCAACGACGTCATCGCGACGATCGCGCTCATGGCCGCCCTCTACCACACGCTCAACCACGCCATGTTCAAGGGCGAGCTGTTCCTCGGCGCGGGCTCCCTGCTCTATGCCACGGGTACGCGCAACATGGAGAAGATGGGCGGCCTGTTCCGCCGTATGCCGGTCACGGCCGTCTGCTTCCTCATCGGTGCCCTTGCCATCTCGGCTATCCCGCCGCTCAACGGCTTCGTTTCCGAGTGGTTCACCTACCAGTCCCTGTTCAACATCTCGACGCTCTCCGACCCGGTCGTCATGGTGTTCGCCGTCGCCTCCGCGGCCGCCCTCGCCATCACCGGTGCCCTGGCCGTCACGTGCTTCGTGAAGGCCTACGGCGTCTCGTTCGCGAGCAGCCCTCGTTCCCAGGAGGCCGCGAACGCCAAGGAGTCCCCGGCTCCGATGTTGTTCTCGCAGATGCTCCTCGCGGCCATCTGCGTGGTGCTGGGAATCGGCTCTCCCGTCATCGCCCCGGTTCTGGGCGACGTCGCCCAGAGCGTGCTTGCCGGCTCTGCCATCACAGCCACCTCGGGCGTGTCTCTGGTGAACGAGATTTCCGGTGCCGCCACCTCCACCCCCGCGATCGCCATCGCGCTCGTGGTCCTCACCGGCCTCGCGTTCGTGTTGAGGTCCTGCCTCGGCACCAAGGCCCCCGCTAAGAAGACCGACCCTTGGGCGTGCGGCTACGAGCCCAACGAGCACATGCCCGTCGTCGCCACGAGCTTCGCGTCAGACGTAGAGCTCTTCATGGGCCCGCTCTACACCCTGCGCGAGGTATGCACCAAGATCTGCTGGTCCATCGCGCACGTGTTCCAGAAGCTCACCGGTGTCGCCCAGGGCGTTGAGCCCCTGCCCGACCGCTTCCTGGTCGATGCACCGAGCGAGGGTGCCGATAAGCTGGCCGGCCTCGCCTCCAAGATCGAGGGCGGCAACTACTCCGTATACATCTGCTACATCGTCGCGGCGCTCGTGGTCTTCCTCGTGCTCGCCGTGGTCATGGTCTAGAGAGGGGAGAGGATATTATGAACATCGTTCTTGCGATAGCGCAGGGCCTCGTGGTCATGCTGGTCGCGCCCTTCTTCTCCGGCCTCGCCCGTGTGATTCGCGCGAAGATGCACAATCGCCGCGGTCCGTCCATCCTTCAGGATTACCGGGACCTCGCGAAGCTCATGGCGCGTCCCGAGTCCGTGAGTTCCGACTCGAGCTTCGTGCTGCGCATCATGCCGCCGCTGTTCCTCGCGGTGTCGTTCATGCTCGCCATGGGCCTGCCCATGTTCACGCTCGAGAGCCCCATGCCCGTCTTTGGTGACGCCATCACCATCATGTACGCGCTCGCGCTGTCCCGCTTCTTCTTCGCGCTGTCCGGCGTGGATTCCTCCAACGCCTACGCGGGCTTCGGCGGTATCCGTGAGCTCCTCATGAGCGTGCTCATCGAGCCGTCCATGCTCATCGCGCTGTTTACCGTCGCCATCGTGTGCGGCTCCACGGACATTGCGACCATGGGTCAGCACATCGTTACGGGTAACGTCTCGAGCGTCGTCGCCGTCATCCTCGCCGGCGTCGCCTTCGCGGCCGCCTGCTATATGGAGCTCGGCAAGCTTCCGTTCGATCAGGCCGAAGCCGAGCAGGAGCTCCAGGAGGGCCCGCTCGCCGAGCTCTCCGGCCCGTCCCTGGCCATGATGAAGCTCGCCATGGGCATGAAGCAGGTCGTGGTCGTCGCTTGGTTCACCTCCATCTTCATCCCCTGGGGAGAGCCCGCGACCATCGGCGTCACCGCTCTCGTGGGCGCCGTCGTCTTCCTTGTCAAGTGCCTGGTCGATTTCGTTGTCTGCGGCGTGCTCGAGAACTCCGTTTCCCGTTCGCGCTTCAAGGTGCTCGGTAACCAGACCTGGGCCGTCGTCGGCATCGCGGTCCTCGCGTTCGTCTTCGTCGTCGTAGGCGTGTAGGGAGAAGGGAGAAACTATGTCAATCGAATCGAGCTTGTCCCTCTTTGCCATGGTGGCGATCGCCGTCCCCATGCTGGGCTCCCTGCTCATCGTCATGCTGCCGCGTCCCTACGCTAAATGGATCTGCGCCTTTGCCGGAGGCATCGCCACGGTCGCTTCCGTTGGCTTGGCCGCGACGTTTGCCGGAAACGGCATGAACGCGGTCGATGTAACCTGGGCGAGTATGGGCCAGACCTTGGTCATGGGCTTCATATTCGACCGGATGAGCACGCTGCTCGCACCCGCGTTCGTCGCTATCGGCCTGCTCGTCGTCATCTATTCGTTCCCGTACATGAGCGATAAGAACAAGGAGCATCCCGACGCGCCCCGTCGCCGCTTCTATGTGTACTTCTCCACGTTCATCGGCGCCATGGCCGGTCTCGCCTACAGCTCCACCATCGTCGGCCAGCTCGTTTTCTTCGAGATCACCGGCGTGTGCTCCTGGGGCCTCATCAGCTACTACATGACGCCCACGGCCAAGAAGGCCGGTATGAAGGCGCTCATCATCACCCATATCGGCGCTCTGGGACTCTACATCGGCGCGGCCTTCCTGTTCGCCGGAACCGGCACGTTCGCGCTGAGCGCGATCTCCCAGCTCGATTCCGGTATGAAGACCGTCGTGCTGCTGCTCATCCTGTTCGCCGCTTGGGCCAAGTCCGCCCAGTTCCCGCTCTACATGTGGCTGCCCTCCGCAATGGAGGCCCCCACGCCCGTTTCCGCCTACCTCCATGGCGCGTCCATGGTGAAGGTCGGCGTGTGCGTGTTCGCCCGCGCTCTTGCGAGTGCCGGCGATATCCCCGAGATCGTCGGTTGGGTCGCCATCATCGACGCCGTCGTGACCATGCTCTTCGGCTTCCTCATGTACCTGCCCCAGAAGGATATGAAGCGCCTGCTCGCCTTCTCGACGATCGCGCAGCTCGCCTACGTGTTCTTCGGCCTGGGCCTCTCCGTGTTCGGAAGCCAGATGGCGTTCAACGGCGCCGTCGAGCACATCTTCAACCACGCGTTCACCAAGACCCTGTTCTTCCTCATCGCCGGCTCCCTCAGCTTCACGCTGGGAACCCGTATGTTGCCCAAGATCCAGGGCCTCATGAAGAAGTACCCGGTCACGGGCGTGGGCTTCGCGGTCGCCGCGACCGCTATCGCCGGCGTGCCCCCCATGAGCACGTTCTTCTCCAAGTTCCAGATTATTTCCGGTGGCTTCGCGGTTGGTGCTTCCAACACGGTCATCTTCGTCCTCGTGTGCGTCATGGTCGTCGAGACCGTCGCCACCTTCGCATGGTTCCTGCGTTGGATGGGTAAGGTCCTGCCTGGTGAGCCGAGCGAGACCGTGGCCGCCGGCCAGCCCCTTCCGCGCGCCATGGCGTTCGTGTTCGTCGTCCTCATGATCATGGTCGTCGTCGCCGGTCCTCTGTCCTCTAGTTGGATGGGTTAGGAGGTAGGACATGGGTTATTCGTTAGTCAATATCCTGGGCGGTCTTCTGATCGTGACCTCCACCATGGTGGTCGTCTCGAAGACCATCCCGTCCGCCATTAAGTGGTACGCGATCCAGTCGGTTGTCCTGGTGGGCGTGCTGCTCACCCTGGGCCTCACCACCGGTGCCACCGAGCTTCTCATGTGGGCCGCGTCGGCCTTCGTCACCAAGGTGATCCTCGTTCCGTTCATTCTCAACCGTGCCTACAAAAAGATGGGTTCGCCTGCCGATAGCACGCTGACCTCCTCCATCAAGCCGGCCTGGACCATCATCCTCACCGGTCTGGAGGTGGCCATCTGCTTCGCGGTGGTCACGCGCCTGAGCCTGCCCACCGCTGAGGTGGCTACTCCGGCTCTCGCCATCAGCTTCGCGCACTTCTTCGTCGGCCTCACGTGCATCATCTCCCAGCGCAACATCCTCAAGCAAATCTTCGGGTACTGCCTTATGGAGAACGGTAGCCACGTGACGCTCGCCCTGCTCGCGCCCACGGCCCCCGAGATCATCGAGATCGGCATCGCCACCGACGCCATTTTCGCCGTCATCATCATGTCCGCCGCCGTCGTGAGGATCTGGAACGACACCAAGTCGCTCGACTCCCACGACCTGACCGAATTGAAGGGGTAGGCCATGGATGTTTCAATGCTGACGGTCGCCCTGCTCGCTTGTCCCCTCGTGTTCTCCCTGATTATGGCTGCGCTCCCCAAGACGACGTCCTACAGCGTCTTTGCGGGGCTCAACACCATCTCCGTCGCGGCGACCCTCGTCCTTTCGGTCGTCACCGCGGGAACCATGCTCTCGAGCGGGCAGAATATCGACGCTTTGGGCCTGTGGCTCCATCTCGATTCGCTCTCGTCGATCTTCGTCCTTCTGGTAGGCATCATCGGGTTCATCACCGGCGTGTACTCCATCTCCTATATCAAGATCGATATCGAGGAGAAGACCATGCCGGCCGAGCGCACCAAGCAGTACTACGCGCTGTTTAGCCTGTTCGTTTTCACGATGCTGCTCGCCTGCCTGTCCAACAACATCATCCTCACCTGGGCGGCGGTCGAGGCCACCACGTTGTCGACCGTGTTCCTCGTGGGCATCTACAAGAACAAGCAGGCGCTCGAGGCGTCTTGGAAGTACGCGATGGTCTGCACCGCCGGCGTGGCCTTCGGCCTGTTCGGCACGCTGCTCATCTACGCGAACGCCGCCGATATCATGCCCAACGCGCATGAGGCAGCCTTCCTCACCTCCATCATGCCCTACGCCGACCAGTTCGACCCGATGCTCGTGCGCCTCGCGTTCGCGTTCATCGTCATCGGCTTCGGCACCAAGGCGGGCCTGTTCCCCATGCACACCTGGCTGCCCGACGCGCACTCCCAGGCTCCGAGCCCGGTTTCCGCGCTGCTCTCGGGCGTGCTGCTCAAGTGCGCCATGCTGGTGATCATCCGCTTCTACTCCCTGTCCATCATCACGGTGGGCGACACCTATCCGCGTACGCTCCTGCTCATCCTGGGCACGCTGTCCATCCTGGTGGCCGCCCTGTGCATCTTTAAGCAGGACGATATCAAGCGCCGCTTCGCGTACTCCTCCGTCGACAACGTCGGCGTGGTCGCGCTGTGCCTGGGTATCGGTGGTCCGCTCGGTACCGCCGCCTGCCTGCTGCACTGCATCTTCCACGGTTTCACGAAGGCGCTCGCCTTCTGCATGGCCGGTAACATCCAGCACATCTACCACACCCGCGACCTGAACAAGATCAAGGGCGTCGTCGAGATCGCTCCCGTCACGGCAGCGCTCACCATCATCGCCCTGCTCGCGCTCGCCGCCTTCCCGCCGTTCGCCCTGTTCATCTCCGAGTTCCTCACCTTCGTGGCCGGCGTCCAGTCCGGTCCCATCTGGGTGGTCGTGCTCGTGGCCATTGGCCTCACCGGCGTGTACTTTGCCCTTACCGGCATCGCGCTCAAGTCCATCTTCGGCAAGGCGCCCGAGGGCATGAAGCGCCACGAGGTGCCCGCCCTCATGATCATCCCCGAGATCGCCCTCGCGATCGTGGTCATGTGGTTCGGTATCGCCACCCCGGTCGCCATCACGAGCGGCGTCGAGGATGCAACGTCCGTCGTTTTGAACCAGAGCGTCGAAGAGCTCCACGAGGCTCCTCTCTACCGCATGGTGTTCAGTTCCCAGACCAAGACAAGCGAGGTGAATTAGCACCATGGCAGAACCTGAAAAGAAGGACTACGCTCGTCGTTGCGAAAGCCACGTCGAGGCCCTGCGCGCCGCAGTGCCGGGCGCTATCGAGAAGGTTGAGTGGCAGTGCGAGGACCAGCTGACGATCACCGTCAAGCTGGACCGTCTGCCCGAGGCCGTCCACTACCTGTACTACGAGCGCTACGGCTGGATTCCCGTGATTGTCGGCAACGACGAGCGCAGCCTGTGCGGCCGTTACGCCGTGTACTACGTCATCTCCATGGAGGGGGAGGATCCCGGTTGGGTGACCGTCCGCACCGAGGTCGACCCCGCCAAGATGACGTTCCCGTCCGTGACGCCGTTCGTCCCCGCCTGCGTGTGGGGCGAGCGCGAGCTGCGCGATATGTTCGGCCTGATTCCCGAGGGTCTGCCCGACCGCCGTCGCCTGGTGCTTCCCGACGATTGGCCCAGCGGGCTGTACCCGTTGCGCAAGGATTCGATGGATTACCGTTTCCGCCCCGCCCCCGCGAGCGACATGGAAAACTACGAATTCTTGGCCGACACCAAGGGCAAGGAGACCACGCTCGTCCCCATGGGACCGTTGCACATCACCTCCGACGAGCCCGGCCACTTCCGCCTGTTCGTTGAGGGCGAGACGATCGTCGATGCCGACTACCGTCTGTTCTACGTGCACCGCGGCATGGAGAAGGTCGCCGAGACGCGCCTGAACTATGACGCCGTGACGTTCCTCGCCGACCGCATCTGCGGCATCTGCGGCTGCGCCCACTCGGTGGCCTATGCCGAGGCCGTCGAGCGCGCCCAGGGCATTCATGTCCCGCCGCGCGCCCAGTACATCCGCGCCATCATGCTCGAGGTCGAGCGTCTGCACTCACACCTGCTCAATATTGGCCTCGCATCGCACTACACCGGCTTCGACTCCGGCTTCCAGCAGTTCTTCCGCGTCCGCGAGAAGTCCATGGACCTGGCCGAGAAGCTCTCCGGTCACCGCAAGACCTACGGCCTCAACGTGATCGGCGGCGTGCGTCGCGACATTTTGGCCGAGCAGAAGCTCTCCACGCTCACGACCATCCACCAGCTGCGCTCCGAGGTTCAGGAGCTCGTCGACGTCTTGCTCTCCACGCCCAACTTTATTGAGCGTACGAGTGGCATCGGCATCTTGGACCGCAAGATCGCACGCGACTTCTCGCCGGTCGGCCCGCTCATGCGTGGCTCGGGCTATGCCCGCGACGTGCGCTTCGACCATCCCTTCGACGGCTACGCCGATCCGGACGTTCAAAAGATGCACGCCGCCACGGCTGACACCTGCGATGCCTTCGGCCGTACCGCCGTTCGCATCCAGGAGGTCTACGATTCGATCGATATGATCGAGACCATGCTCGAGAACTGCCCGTCGGGCCCCATCCTCACCACGGATTGGGAGTACACCCCGCACAAGTACGCCATCGGTGCCACCGAGGCGCCGCGCGGCGAGGACGTGCACTGGGCCATGCTCGGCAATAACCAGAAGTGCTACCGCTGGCGCGCCAAGGCAGCTACGTACAGCAACTGGCCGGTCTTGCGCTACATGTTCCGCGGCAACACCGTGGGCGACGCGGCGCTGATCGTCGGCTCGCTTGACCCGTGCTACTCCTGCACCGACCGCGTGACGGTGACCGATGTCGCCGCCAAGCGCGACCACGTGCTCGACAAGGAGCAGTTCGAGAACGTCTGGCGCGACAAGTCGCCGCTTGCGGGCGAGGGCACCATGGCCGCTCCGCTCGATGAGGAGGCGCTCTAATATGCTGAAGCTTTGGAAGGTTAACGCCAAGGCCGGCGACGCGACGGTCAAGTACCCGTTTGCGCCGTTCCCCACCAATAAGGACATGCGCGGCAAGCCCGAGCACAATGCCGAGCTCTGCATCGCCTGCGGTGCCTGCGGCGTGGCGTGCCCGGCCGATGCCATTCGCATGGACACCGACCTTGCGGCCGATACCATCACCTGGTCGATCGACTACGGCCGCTGCATCTTTTGCGGCCGTTGCGAGGAAGCCTGCCCCATGGAGGCCATCAAGCTCACCGAGGAGTTTGAGCTGGCCGTCATGAGCAAGGACGACCTCACTAGCAAGAGCGTCTACACGCTCGAGCACTGCTCGCGTTGCGGCAAGCCGTTTGCCCCGCACAAGGAGATCGACTACGCTAAGCGCCTGCTGCAAAAGGCCGGCGGCATGGAGGCCGAGCAGGCCGCCCGCATCCTGCGGGAGGAAATGGAAGGCTGCGTGCAGTATGCCGTGCCCCTGAGCACCGATGTGCACGCAGGCAAAAACTGGCTGGAGGCCCACTAAAACATGATTATTTTGGGAATTGAATCCACCTGCGACGAGACCGCCGCAGCTCTGGTGGAGGATGGCCGGCA